>JAQULD010000028.1 GCA_028719045.1 Candidatus Omnitrophota bacterium
AAGCTGTGCTTGATATTCTTTTGGAAGCTGATCTTAAAACTTTGCATAAATTATTGGAAAAGAGAGGTGAAGCATGAGGGCTGGAATTTATGTTCGTGTTTCTACAACTCAGCAGATTGACAGAGATTCATTAAAGACTCAGGAAGAACGGCTGAGGCAGTTTTGCAAGGCGCATGATTTTGAGGTTTACAGGAACAAGCCTTACAAAGATGAGGGGATTTCTGCTAAGGATACAAAGAGGCCTGCTTATGAAGAGCTGATGAATGATGTTGAGGCAGGCAGGGTTCAGGTTGTCATTGTAACTAGGCTGGATAGGGTTACTAGGTCTTTGAAAGATTTGATCGGACTGATGGAGTTTTTGCAGAAGCATGAAGTTAAACTTGTTTCTCTTACAGAGAATATTGATACAACGGGGCCAATGGGAAGATTCATTATTAATCTTCTTGGCTCAATCGCTCAGCTTGAGCGCGAGATTGATTCGGAGAGAGTACGGGCGGACATGCACCACCGGGCTGGTGAGGGAAAATGGACTGGCGGTGTTGTGCCTTTGGGATATGTGACAAAGGGAAAACTGATGAGAGAATCCCATCAGAAGGGGATGAGCGAGGAAGAGTCTCTTAAGGGAGCTAACAGCATTGCTCCTGAAAAGGGCAGACTTTACGTCGTGAAACAAGCCGCCGAGTTAGTGAGGAAAATCTACCAGCTTTATCTTGAATGCAAGAGCCTAAGAAGAGTGACTCATGAATTGAACAAAAGAAACATTAAAACTCCCGAGGGCGAAACATGGGCGGCATCGTCAATAAGAAGAATTCTTACAAATCCCACCTATATAGGTATGGTGTGGTATGGGAAGAGAAAGACTGATATGTCGACGGGCAGGCTTATGAATGTTAAGCCAGAGCTTTGGAAGGTAGTGAAGGGCGTGCATGAGGCGATCGTTCCAAAGGACTTGTTTGATAAAGTGCAGGGATTGTTGAAACAGAGATATATGAAGCCTAGCAAGGCAAGACAGGTTTATCTTTTGGGAGGACTGGCGAGATGTACTCATTGCAAGGGTGGGATGTTTGGCTATCTTTATTCAAAGAAAGATTCTGCTAAGAGATATTTTTATTATCGATGCCAGAATTCAATACATAAAGGCACGAGTGTGTGTAAGGGAATGGTCGTTCCCGGAACTGTCCTTGAAGATCAGGTTGTTAAAACACTTCTAGAGCTTTCAAAGAATGAAAAGTTTTTGCAGGACAAAGAAATGATGCTTAAGGCTGTAAGGAACGGAACGAGGCCTGTTAAGTCTGAAGTTGAAGAGGAAAAGAAGCGATTGTTCAGCGATGAAAAAAAGCTTGTTGATGTGAGGAATACTCTTCTTGAGAAGCTTGAAAACAAGATTATTGATGATTCTGTTTTTGTCGAAAGATTTGATGAGAACAAAAAGCAATTAGAGACAGTGAGAAATAGGATGGCCGAGCTTGTAGCAGAGGGTGAGGACATTAACGTGCAGGAACTTGCAATGCAGTCAAGTTTTGATGAGCTCTGCAATCTTTCCTCGACATGGCGGTATTTATCTCCTGAGGAGAAGCAAGAAAAGCTTAGGTCTATTGTCAATCAGATCATCGTTGATTATGACAAAAGGAGTGGGAATTTTAACCTTAAGGTTGAGCTTTTCGTTGATTCTGATGCGGTAAAGAGGAGAGACCGCTTCCACTTTGTTGTCATTCCGAGCCGCACGGGCAGGGATTCATGGCGCAGGCCAGCATGAATGATGCGGGGAAAGTAAAGGACCTGGACGCCCTTGAGAGGCGAATCGAGCCGTCTTCTAAAGGCTGCCTTAAAGCCTCCAGGCAGTCGCGGTGGAACTCCGGGAGTTCATCCAAAAATAATACACCTTGATGCGCCAGGCTTATTTCTCCCGGGGCAGGGATGGAACCGCCGCCTATTAAAGCGGAGTTTGATATCGTGTTATGAGGGGAACGGAAAGGGCGTATGGAAATTATCCCGTCTTTTGCGGGCAGCGTGCCGGCTACCGAATGTATTTTTGTAATTTCCAGCGCTTCTGTAAGCGCTAAATCAGGCATAATGGTGGGGATCCTTTTAGCGATCATGGTTTTGCCGCTTCCCGGAGGGCCGATAAAAAGGATGTTGTGGCTTCCGCCAACAGCCACTTCAATCGCCCTTTTAGCAAAAAACTGCCCCTTTACTTCGGAAAAGTCAATAGAGTAATGGGCCTTTTCCTTAAATAAGTCATCAGGGCTCACTTTAAATGCTTGCAGTGTTTCGGCGCCGTTTAAAAATTGCACTGTTTGACTCAAGTTTTGCAAAGGATAAATTTCCAGCTCAGCTACCAGCGCGGCTTCCCGGGCATTTTGAAGCGGTACTATGATCTTTTTTGTCTTGGATTTTGCCAGGGCGATACATATAGGTAATATCCCTGGGGCAGGCCTAAGGGAGCCGTCCAGGGATAATTCTCCAAGAATATGGTAATCTTTCAAATTACCGCTGTTAAGCTGCTCTGTGGCCGCCAGTATCCCTAACGCGATCGCCAGATCGAATGCCGTGCCTTCTTTTCTTATATTCGAAGGCGCAAGGCTTATAGTGATCCGCTCTGCCGGCCAGGTGAAGCCGGAGTTCTTAAGGGCGGATTTAACCCGTTCTTTGCTTTCTTTTACCGCGGTGTCAGCCAGTCCCACGATTGTAACGGCAGGGAGGCCATGGGAGACATCCACTTCAATTTCAACAGGATAAGCTTCTATTCCCCATAAACTAAAGCTCGATACTTTTGCTAACATCTTAAACCTCCTTTTTACTGTCCTCACTTAATAGACGTTTGGGGAGGGGAAATCTAACAAAAATTATCAAATTTCCCTTAAAACAGGTAAAACCAGGGCAAAGATAAAAAAGGGCCTGTAAAGGAAAGAGCTTGCTTTTTACAATCTGTATTATATAATTAATGGAATATAATGAAGGAGAAAGCCATGAAGAACTACAGGTTCATTTTAATCGCTTTCTTGTTGGGTCTGTCAATATTCAGCGTATATAAGTATATCGTTTCTGTCACTGAGAAGAATGAATTGATGGCCACCCTTGAGCAGATTAAACAGGAAGTAACGCTCCTGGAAACTGCGAGACAGAATTTATTGGTATCTTTAGACAAAGAAAGAGAATCCAACGGCAAGCTTACGGAAGAGAATTCAACGCTTAAAGATAATCTTAAGGCCAATGAAGAAAAGATGAGCCAGCTTGAGGCGGATTTGAGCCAGACCATAAAGAGGGTGGATGAACTGAATAACCAGTTAACCTCTTTAAAGGAAGATAAAGAAACCCTGACTTTGAAGCTTTCACAGGTATCACAGGAAAATGAGAGCCTGCAGGCGCGTTTTAATTCTATAGATGAGCTTAAAAAAGCGATAAGAGACTTAAAAAAAAACAGGCGAGGCGTCCATAAAGCGGCATTAACGCAGGCAAAAATTCCTCAGCAGCCCGCAAAAGAAAAAGCCGGTTCCGGCAACCGCGGCTTTCTCGTCAAAAACGGAAAATCTACCTTTTATTCCAAAATAAGGATTGAAGTAGAACCTGTTTTAAAATAAACCAAATGAATAGTGTAGTCGGCCAGTTTATAAAGAATAAGATACTTATGACTACGCTTGCCAGCTGGATCATTGCCCAGACTGTCAAGGTGCTCATAGGCGTGGTGCGGGAAAAGAAGTTCGATTTCCGCTGGTTTATCGGGACAGGCGGAATGCCTTCGAGCCATACCGCGGGAGCTTCCTGCCTTGCTGTCGCTTCCGGCATTGTATATGGTTTTGACAGCGGTTATTTTGCGCTGGCTGCGTCGTTCGCGCTTGTAGTCATGTTTGACGCTCAGGGAGTAAGGCGCGCTACCGGAAGGCAGGCGCAAATCCTGAACAAGATAATGGATGATATATATTGGCAGGGAAAGATCAGGGAAGGCAGGCTGCGTGAGCTTATAGGGCACACCCCGATAGAAGTGGTCGCGGGTTTTCTTTTGGGAGTTTCCATCGCTCTGGCAGCGTATTTTCGTTAAGGAACAGTTAGAAGGGTGATAAAAGGAGGGTTTCAGTGATGAGAAGGGTCGTATTAATAGCAATTCCGGTCATATTGATAATAGCGGGCGTGGCAGTCGCCTTGAATATAAAGAAATTAAATTTATCCGGTTTCCTCCAGGCAAAAGGCGCTTCGGGGAAGCCTTCAGTTTCCTCTCTTTTCGTCCAGGCGAAAGACTTTGAATTAAAGGGGAGGCTCCTGGAAGCAAAAGGCATATATCAAAAATTGATCAGCGAATCTCCGGATTCCCGGGACATTATGTCCTGGCAGAAAAAACTCGAAGATCTCAATATCAAACTTTTGTTTTCGCCCATAATCACCCCTAAAAGCGCGCTCTATGAAATAAAGCCGGGCGATACCATTATCAAGATCGCCAGAGAATTCAAAACCACCCCGGAATTGATCATGAGGAGCAATAATTTGAGCAGTGATAAAATCGTGCCGGGCAAAAAAATCAAGGTCTGGACCGCGCCTTTTGCGATTTTCGTGAAAAAATCCCAAAATATACTTTTGCTAAAGACAACGGATGAAGAGATCATCAAGACTTACACTGTCTCGACCGGGGCGAACAATTCCACTCCCGTAGGGACCTTCAAGATCATAAACAAGCTGACTAATCCTACCTGGTTTAAGGCGGGAGTGGTGGTCGCGGCTGACAGCCCTGAGAATGTCCTGGGGACCCGGTGGCTTGGCATTAATGTCCCGGGGTATGGAATACATGGCACGACTGCCCCCGAGCAGCTCGGCCAGCAGGTTACGCAGGGGTGCGTAAGGATGGCAAACCCGGAAGTAGAGGAATTGTACACTATTGTGCCCGTGGATACGGAAGTAACCATCGTAGATTAAGCAAGGATATAATTTTATGAACGGACTTGATTTTGAAAAACCTATAGTAGAACTGGAAAAAAAGATCCAGGAGCTCAAAAATTTCATTTCTGATAAGAAAATAGATATTTCTTCGGAAGTAAAAAAGCTCGAAGAGAAATTGGAGTATCTCAAGAAGGATACTTACAGCAGCCTTACCGCCTGGCAAAGGATCCAGATCGCCCGCCATCCTCAACGTCCTTATACGTTTGATTACATAAACATGATGATGACTGATTTCATGGAAATACACGGTGACAGGGCTTTTTCCGATGACAAGGCCCTGGTCGGCGGTTTTGCCAGGATAGACGGCCGCAAGATCATCGTAATGGGCCACCAGAAGGGCAGGGATACAAAAGAAAACCTGAAGCGTAATTTCGGATGCGCTCATCCGGAAGGCTACCGCAAGGCGCTTCGCCTGATGCAGATGGCGGAAAAATTCAACCTCCCCGTAGTGATTTTTATCGATACTCCGGGAGCTTATCCCGGCATAGGAGCGGAAGAGCGCGGCCAGGCGCAGGCTATAGCGTTAAATCTAAGGGAAATGGTTTCCATAGCTTCTCCAATAGTCTCGATAGTTATCGGGGAAGGCGGCTCCGGCGGGGCGCTGGGAGTTGGCGTAGCTGACAAGGTTTGTGTGCTGGAAAACGCGTATTATTCGGTCATTTCTCCCGAAGGGTGCGCAGCGATACTTTGGAAAAGCAGCGCTAAGGCCCCACTGGCCGCTGAGGCGCTTAAATTAACCGCACAAGATCTTTTAAAGCTCGGGATCATAGATGAGATCATTCCCGAACCTTTGGGCGGGGCTCACCGCAATCCGCAAAAAATGGGCGAGATCTTGAAGGAAAGGATAAACAACAACCTGAAACAGCTGTGCTCGGTTAAAAAAGAAGAGCTGTTGAAAACACGGTATAAGAAATTCAGGGATATCGGCGCGGTAGCATGATCGAACAGGAATTAATACTATTGGGCCTTTTAAAAGAAAGCCCGAAGCATGGATATCAGATAAAAAAGGATATCAAGGAAATCCTTTCGATCTTTGCGGGCATAGATTTAAAGTCCATATATTATCCGCTCAGGATGCTGGAAAAAAAGCGCCTGGTTTTAAAACGCAGGGTCAAATCCGGAAGGCGGCCTGCGCGCTATGTCTATGAGCTGACCGAAGAGGGAAACGCCAGGTTTGAAACGCTTCTTTCCAAGAGTTTCCTCGAACTTATAAGGCCGAAGTTCAGCCTTGATCTAAGCCTCTATTTTTTAAATTATATAAATCCCCGTATTGCAAAGCGCAGGCTCCTTGCGCGCATATATATGCTTCACCAGCTTTCGCGCGGTTTAAAGCAGATGATTAAATCTTTTGAAGGCAGGAAGCCTCATTCCCTGGTGCGTATCTTGAACCATAATCTGCAGATGCTTGAGGCGGAATCCCTGTTCCTCTCGCAGCTTATCAAGACCCTTTAGCGAAAGAAATTTCTCATTGAAGAATCGGATATTTGGGGGTAAAATAAAACCGGCTTACGTATCTTTAAGTAACGGAAGGAGGATGGCATGTCGGAAGATATATTGAGGTTATTGATCCTTGCGATTGTAGCTGTGTTGATCATAGTGCTGATTTTCCGCATTAAGCTGCATATAAGGCACATGATCAAAAACGAAATTTACGCAAATTTCCCTTCCATTAAAAATAAGATCGAGGATTTCGCCATAAGGGTGGATTTTCTTAAAACCAAAGTAGACGATCTTGAACGCCGGATCATTGAATTACGCAAGAAAAAGCAGGATATAAACAGTTAGGGTTGCATAAAAAGGAGGCTGTGTGGCTGACAAGGTAAAGATACTTGTAATTGACGACGAAGAAGATATCTGCCACTTTACAAAATCGATACTTGAAAAAACCGGCAGGTTCGAAGTATTTAGTTCGACAAACCCCGTTACCGGGATAAGCCTGGCAAAAGCGCACAAACCTGACCTCATACTGTTGGATGTATTCATGCCGCAGATGGACGGTTCTAAAGTCGCGGAGAGCCTGCTTCATGAAGAATCAACAAAATCAATCCCGATCGCATTTCTGACCGCAATAGTCCAGCAAAAGGACGTGGACAAAGGAGCGGGCAGCATAGGCGGGCGCTACTTTATTCCAAAACCCGTTGCCCCGAAAGAACTGATAACGCGGATCAAAGAGATCCTTAAATTACAGGATTAAACAGGATATTTACCGGATGAAGAATATTCTA
Source organism: Candidatus Omnitrophota bacterium (assembly GCA_028719045.1). The sequence continues at coordinate 7,155 of JAQULD010000028.1, forward strand.
TCTACGAAAACGGTGGCAAAATGGCTGGTAATCGCTTTTATCCTGAACTATATGCCTCAATTCGTATTATCAGAAGAGCCGCCGGCCGGACCCGGAGCAGCCGCGCAGGAACAGCCGCAAAAACCGGGATTTACGTTCGCGGAATGCTATAGGCTGGCTTTAAAACAGAGCGAGACCGTCGCTATCAGCTCCGAGGTCATCAAGGAAGCGGAGGCGCGTTTTCTCCAGGCCTTCGGCACAATCCTTCCGCATGTTACTTTTGAATCCGATCAAACAAATTTCGACCCAAGGGGAGATTCCAGTTCGTTTCCCGGCAACAGGAGTTTTGAGCGTAAATTCATTTTTAAACAAGCGTTATTCTCAGGCTTTAAAGAATTCGCCGCGATGTCAGGGAGCAAGCACGAATATAAGCAACGCGTATATGAGAAGAAACGGGCCGAACAGTTGCTTTTGGTCGATGTATCGGGAGCGTTTTATCTTTTAGCCGAACAAATGGAAAACTTAAATACCCTGCTTATGATAAAGAATACTTTGATAGACCGCATCGGAGAACTTAAACAGAGGCAGGACCTGGGTAAATCCAGGCAAAGCGAGGTGGTTAACGCGGAGGCGCAGTTATATTCGGTAGAAGCCGATATAGAGTCCTCTAAGAGCCAGGTTGAGGTTGCCAGGCAGCTTTTGGAATTCTTGATCGGTAAGCCGGCAGAGAATATTTCCTATTCCGAAGGCACGGTGCCTGAATTAAAGCCGGAGAACTATTACCTCGCGAAACTGGAAGGCAGGCCGGATGTGCAGGCTTCGGGGGAATCCCGGGAAGTCTTCAAGAAAAATGTTTCCGTTGCCAAAAGCGGATTCTTCCCTTCGGTTAGCTTTGAGGGCAACCTTTATACACAGCGCAATACCCAGCCGGAGGACGGTAGATGGGACGCCGGATTAACCGTGGATATCCCTATATTTGAGGGTACAGAGACCTTCGGCGCGGTGAAACTGGCCAGGGCCCAGGAGCGCGAAAGCCAACTGCAGTTTTCGCAGACAAAACGGCTCGCCGTCCAGGATATCCGCGATTCTTACGTGCAGCTTAAATCGGCGATATTAAGGATGAACGCCCTTAAACTCGCCTTGGATGCCTCCGAACAAAACTATAAATTACAAAAACAGGATTATGAATTAAACCTGGTAAATAATCTCGATGTTTTACAGTCCATTCAGACCTTAGAAAACGCCAAGATCAGTTACTTGCAGTCTTTATATGATACAAAACGCCAGTATTGGCAGCTTCAGGTTTCAATCGGGGAAAGTTTCCCGGATTAGTTTTGCGGCAGTCTTTTTATCTTGGTTAATTTTTTGTATTGCATTGTAATCATTGAACATTTCTCCCTGTAGCTGTAAAATAAGGGCAGCGTCAGCAATTAACGCAAAAGTGAATGTAATTATTGAATCGCAGGAGGCGGCGTGGGCAAGCTTATTAAGTTAAGCCAAAAGGAAAACACCCCTTTTGCTTTAAAGATTTCCGATGACATTATAAAGACAACGGAAAACGTATCCGTGCGGGAAGTGGCGAAGATACTTGAAGAAAACAGGGTAGGCGCGGTTATTATAGAAAGAGAAGGCAATCTCGTGGGTATTATTTCGGAAAGGGACATTGTTTGGAGAGTGGTAGCGCTGGGCAAGTCTCCGGATGATACCAAGGCCTCTGAAATTATGACAAGAAACGTAGTCACTGTGGATCTGGCCGAAGGGATGGATAAAATTTACGATGTAATGAAGAAATTGCCTTTCAGGCACCTGCCTATTAGAAAAGGCAATCGTGTTATTGGGATGGTTTCAAACCGGGACCTGATGTATCTTAGGAAACTAAAGGCGGTCCAGAAAATTGATTAAATAGAACCCGGAAGATTTGTTCGCATACCACAAAAAAAGAGAGGTGCTATGCCAATTAAGTCAATCGAGATAATATGCCTTCCTTGCCCAAAATGCGAAGCTTTAGAAAGAAAGATCATGGAGGCGATCAGAGGATTGGAATTCCAGTACAAAATAAAACTGACCTTTGATTTTAAGAAATGCACCAATCTCCGGGAAATGGCTAAATACAGTCTGAACGCTTCGCAGACCCCCGTAGTGCTCATCAACGGAAGCGTAGAATTCGCCGGAAGAATAGACGGCCAGGCGATAAGGCCGAAATTAGACTCCATACATAAAGGCTACTAATATTTCATAAATCCGGAAAGAAATTTTTTCTTGACAGCCGGTTATATTCCGTTAAAATATTTTAGGCCCATATAGTAAAATTTGACTATAACTAAGTATAAAGGAAGTAATTTATGCAGTGGGAATCAAAAACCCAGGAAAAGTTCCAACTGATGATATCAAAAATCCCGGTTTTTCACCGGCACATAACCGAAGAGGTTGTTACCGGAAGAGCCGAAGAAAACGCCCGCTTAAGGAATGCGAGCCTGGTCGAGGAACGGGATTTGGCCGGGGCTTTTTTTTCAGATGTCCCGTCCCCTTTTTACAGCATGATGATAAGGCTTCTTGATGAGGTAGGGATCGACTACAGGAAATATGGTTTTCCTAAAGAAAATAACGGAAAATAATTCTTAAACTCCGGGCATAACATTAAATAATCCTGGTAACATAACAGATGAAAATAGCGGTAATAGGCGCAGGCGCGATAGGCGGTTTAGTAGCGGGATATTTAAAGTTCCGCAATGAAGACGTCACATTAATAGCGCGGCCACAATCAGCTGAAGCAATAAAGAAAAACGGCTTAAACATCGGAGGCTCCCGGGGAGACATTAACGTCCGGATCGACGCTGCGAGCAGCCTGGATTTTTCCCCGGACCTGGCGATCCTCGCGGTCAAAACCCAGGATTGCGAGAAGGCGGTAAACGGAAACTTAAAGTTTTTGAAAGACTCCGTAATATTAACGACGCAAAACGGTGTCCAGGCCGAGAATATCGTTTCCAGGTATATACCAAAGGAAAATATAGTTTCCGGCATCGTAATGTTCGGCTCCACTTATCTTGAACTTTCCAAGATAGTGCATAATTTTGAAGGGCCGTGGATCATCGGAAACTTTTTTAAAGGCAAAGAAGATAACCTTTCCGCGATTTACAGGATTCTGAAAAAAGCGTTCCCTGTTGTCATAAGCGAAGATATCAAGGGAATGAAATATCTGAAGATCTTCATCAATGCCAATAACTGCATACCGGCGATACTCGGTGTGAGCATGCAGGAGGCTTTTAGAGACTTAGAGATAAGCCGGATCAGCATCGCGATATGGAAAGAAGCCCTCGAAGTAGTGAAAAAATCCGGGATAAAAATTACATCCCTTCCGGATTTTCCCGTAGAGCGCATAACAGGGATGGTTGCGATGCCTCCTCTTGAAGCTGCCAAGGTTTTTTCCGGTGTAATGGTCAATTTAAGCAAAGAGCCGCTTTACGGCTCCATACTGCAGAGTATAAAAAGAAACCGCCCTTCTGAAATTGAGTATATAAACGGGGAGTTCGTCCATTTAGCCAAGCAAAATAAGGTATTTGCCCCCTTAAACGAGAGGTTGGTCAACCTGGTATACCGGGTTGAGATCACCAAGAAATTTCTGACTAAAGAGCAACTCCTTTTGGAAGTGAAAGAATTCTGTAAATAATAATTATGGTCAAGACACCTTTTCCTAAACTGAAACTTACGGTAACCGGAGTGTACGGCGAGTGCTATCACGGCTATAAGATAGGCGAGGAAATAATACTGGAGGATTTTACGCATCCTCCGCAGCATTTTTGCCTGGGATTGGCGCACGCTCTTTTTCCGGTCATCTACGCTTTAAGTTTTGGTGCGAAATTCCCTTTCAGGGATAACCAGCGGTCGTTATTGGTTACTTGCCCTGACGGCGGGAAATTAGAGTTTAAAGCGGAAATTTTCAAGAATGGGCAAAAGGAGATAGAGTCCATCCCCAAAGACCCGGACCATAAGGGGCCCAACCCTAAAAAAATGATTATTGAGGTGGTGGAAGCCAAAGGGAAGTGCCATTTTGGCTATAAAGTCGGGGATAAATGGGAAACTTGCGGGTTGCAATGTGTCCCCGGATTCTGCGGGGCGGCATTCCATACCGCGTTCCCCGCGCTTTTTGCGCTCAATTTCGGATCAAAATTCTTCTTCATGCAAAACCCTGATTCTATTGATACGGTGACTTGTCCTGACGGCGGGAATATCGTATTTAAAGTTACCAGGGTTCAAGATAAGAGAACGGAATAATCATGAAAAAAAGAAGAGTAGTCATAACCGGCATAGGGGTGGTTTCTCCTAACGGGATCGGCAAAGAGAAGGTGTGGGAAGCCATGTCTTCCGGGAAATCAGGCGTAAGCCTGGTGAAAGAATTTGATGTTTCCCTTTTTAATACCAGGATCGCCGCTCAGGTAAAAGATTTTGACCCCTTTAAGCTGGGGCTTACTCACGAAGAAGCCGTGCGCATGGATAGATACGTGCAGTTCGGCGTGGTAGCCGCTAACATGGCTGTAAAAGACAGCAAACTGGATTTTTCCAAGGAAAACACGGAGCGCATCGGTGTATGCCTTGCCAACGCCATCTGCGGGACAAAATATATGGAGGAGGAATTCGCTTTAGTTACTGACAACGGCAAGAACCCTATCGATCCCTCCAAGGTGCGTAAAGACCTTTATGACGCCGCGATGTTCAACACGCCGTCCATAGAAATTTCCTCCAAATACGGGTTAAAAGGGATTTGCGATACTTTGTCCACCGGCTGCACTGCCGGCACGGATTCATTGGGTTTCGGGCTTGAAACTATCCAGGACGGCACCCACGATGTAATGGTCTGCGGGGCAGCGGAAGCGCCGCTTACGCCGATCACTTTCGGGGCGTTCGACGTAGTCAATGTTTTGTCCTGCCGTAATGACGCTCCTGAAAGCGCCAGCAGGCCTTTTGACAATAAGCGCGACGGATTCGTCCTCTCGGAAGGCGCGGGCATTTTAATACTGGAAGAATTAGGCCACGCTTTAAAGCGGAACGCCGTTATTTATTGCGAAGTCTTGGGTTTCGGCACAAGCTGTAATGCCTTTCACATGACGGATCTGCCGGCTGAAGGCACCGCGATGACAAACTGCATCAGTTTAGCGCTTAAAGACGCGGAAGTGAAACCTGAGCAAATAGATTACATAAATGCCCACGGCTCGTCCACGAGGATGAATGACATATTTGAAAGCAACGCCTATAAAACAGTTTTCGGCGATTATGCGTATAAATTGCCCATTAGTTCCCTTAAATCCATGATCGGACACCCTTTGGCTGCGGCGAACGCGGTCGAATTGACCGTTTGTTCCATGATCTTCCAGAGGGACATTCTTCCTCCTACCATAAACCAGGAGGAAAAAGACCCGCAGTGCGATTTATATTACATACCGAATGAGGCGATACAGAAAAAAGTGAACACGATCATCAAAACGAGCAGCGGTTTCTCCGGGATACATTCTTCGTTAATCTTGAGGCGGTATGAATAAGATAGCGGTTACAGGAATAGGTATAGTCAGCCCTTCCGGGATCGGCAAACGCCAGTTCTGGGCTAATATAAAATCAGGCAGGCCTTTTATAAAGGAAATAACCAGGTTCGACGCTTCCAAATACCCGGCCCATATAGCCGGGCAAATCGATGACCTGGAAAAATATACTCATTTATCCGAAAGGCTCTTAAAAAAGATAGACGTATTCTCCCATATGGCCCTCGTCGCGGCGGAGATGGCACTGCAGGATGCGGGTATTAATATCAAAAATGAGGATCCTAATCTTATAGGTATCTTTTTAGGCAATGCCATAGGCGGCTGGCTTTACGCGGAAACGGAGCTGCGCGATTTATACATTGAAGGCAGGGAAGGGGTTTCCCCTTACATGGCTTCGGCATGGTTTCCCGCGGCGCCGCAGGGGCAGGTGTCCATATATTACGGAATAAAAGGTTTCAGTAAAACCGTAGTAGCGGACAGGGCAAGTTCTCTGATGGCCCTGGGTTATGCGCGCAGTACCCTGTCCAAAGGTAAATTAAATTTCATTTTGTCCGGAGGCACGGAAGCGCCGGTAACCCCGTATGCGTTGTTATGCTGCAATACCTATGGTTCTCTTTCCAGGGATAACAGCCATCCCGAAAGCGCATACCGTCCTTTTGACAGGAAACGTTCGGGGTTTGTGATCGGAGAAGGCGCCGGCATCGTAGTAATGGAAGACGCCGCTCATGTAAAGGCCCGCGGGGCCAGCATCATGGCTTATATCTCGGGGTATGGCACTACCTGTGACGGAAAAGACAGGATCCAACCCGATAGCGACGGCAAGCAATTGGCCAGGGCCATCAGTATGGCGCTTTCGGATGCTGAAACTAACCCGGAGGAAATTGATTATATAAGCCTGGACGGCCTGGCAGTGGGTATCTGGGATAAAACCGAGATAGAGGCTATCAAGACAGTCTTTGGTAAAAGGGCTAAAGAGGTCCCTGCGAGCTGCCCAAAATCGATGTTCGGGAATTTACTCGGCGCTTCAGGAGCGGTAGATCTGATCAGCACGATCTTAAGCATGGAACACAGTTTAATTCCTCCGACTATAAATTTAGAAGAACCGGCTGATAACGGGGTAAATTTTATTGCCGGAAAAGCGCAGCCGTGCGAAATAAACAAAGCATTGGTAATATCACGCGGCAGGGGCGGGATCAATTCAGCGCTGGTCGTGGAAAAACCATAAAGGGAGATAAAAATGAAAATCCTATTTGTAATGCCGAAAGTCGGAGCATGGGCGACGCACGGAATACACCGGTCGCCTAACCAGTTATACGCGCATTGGGCGGCTTATGTGCGGGAAAGAGGCTATGAGGATGTTTCCGTCATCGACGGTAAGGCCGATCAGATACCTATGGAACAGCTCGTCGAGCAGGTCAAGGCCAAGAAACCGGATATCGTGGTTATGGGCGAACAGCTGCACGGTTACGGCGGATACGGGGTCTTGCGCCATTTCAAAGAGGCGGCTATCGGCATCAAAAAGGCGCTGCCTAAAACGAAAATAATCCTGGGAGGGTTATGGTATTCGGCTATGCCTGTGCCGACATTGGAAGAAAATCCGGCAGTGGATTTCGTGGTCATGGGGGAAGAGGAATCCTTTGGCGATCTGGTCGAGGCGATCGACAAGAATAAGCCCCTTAAGGACGTCGGAGGAGTTACTTCCCGTATTGACGGAAAAATAGTTATGGGGCCCCATAAACCGCTTATGGAAGACCTGGACAAATTACCTTTACCCGCGTATGACCTTTTCCCTATGGAGAAATATGTCGGGCACACTTACTGGAAGCCGTTCGTGGACATGGTCACTTCACGCGGTTGCCCGTCGGCCTGCACGTTCTGCTACGAATGGGACCAGTTTGATCCGCGTTCTCCTTCGGATTTCCTGAAATGGCGCGCAAAAAGCCCCGAAAGGGTTATCGAAGAGATGGAACTGCTGCAAAACAAATACGGCGTAAAGGTCGTGGTAATTCAGGATGATAATTTCAACGTCGATCCCAAACGCGTAGAAAAGTTCTGCAATCTGAAGAAACAGAAGAAAATCGATATTAAATGGGTTTCGCTGGGAAGGGCCATAGACTGGGTGAACTGCGAATCCATATTGCCGCTTATGAAAGAAACCGGCTTGTTCATGGGCGTTTTCGGCATCGAGGTAACCACCCAGTCTGAGCTTAAGAAGATTGCCAAGGGTATTACGCTTGATCAGATCAAGAAGACCATTGAGATTTTACGAAAAAACGATATCGCCATAGTAGCGGATATCATGATGGGATTCGATTATGACACGGAGGCCATTATAAAACAGCGTT
>JAQULD010000029.1 GCA_028719045.1 Candidatus Omnitrophota bacterium
GGAAGGGATATGCCTGGGGTTTACCGTAAAATATCCGGGGTTGGAAAATCAGCCGCGAGCAGTGCGCATGGAATTTAATTATGAGGATAGCTTTAAAATAAAACAGCACCCCGCTTATGAGGTCCTGCTTATCGATTGCCTGAAAGGCGATTTGACTTTATTCGCCCGCCAGGACTCGGTCGAGGCGATGTGGTCGGTGGTCGATCCGATCATCGCGCGCTGGAAGGAAAATCCCGCGGGGGATTTTCCCAATTATGTTTCTGGCAGCTGGGGGCCGAAAGAAGCGGATGCCCTTTTAAACAAGGAAGGAAGACAGTGGCACTTACCGGAACATTCTTAAAATGCGGGTGATCGTATTAGCGAATCAAAAAGAAATTACTGATTTCCTTATCGGGATCTGGGCGGAACAAGCCAGGGATTCCATTAAGAGGAGAAAAAAATTCTTCGTCGCTTTGGCCGGAGGAAATACTCCGGTTGATATCTACCGGGGCATTGGAAACTCGAAGCTCATAAATTCCTGGGATAAAACGCAGGTTTTCCTGACCGATGAGCGTTTTGTTCCCCTTAGCAGCAAAGAAAGCAATTATAGAATGGTCCGGGATACCATACTGGACCATATAGATATACCCCCGAAAAATATTCACCCGGTATATACGGGAGATTCGGCGGAAAAATCCGCCCGGGAATACGAACAGGATTTAATTAAAACTTTCGCGTTAAAAGAAGGAAAATTCCCGGATTTTGACCTTATCCTGCTTGGGGTAGGCGAAGACGGCCATATAGCTTCGCTTTTACCGGGAAGCCCCGCTTTAAAAGAAAGAAAACATCTGGCCTTGGGAGTTTATCATGACCGCCTTAAGCAATATCGGGTGACTTTGACGCTTCCTGTGATCAATAATGCCAGGCGGATCGTTTTCCTGGTTACCGGCAAGCGTAAGGCCGGTATAATAAAGGATATCATCCTGGAAAAAGCTTTGGCGCCCGCCTCATTAGTAAAGCCGGAAAATAAAAATGTTTTGTACCTTTTAGATCGGGAAGCTTCGCTTTTTTTACCTTTCAGAAAAAAGGCATTTTAGTAGTTGTTTGATTGTTTAGGTAAATATATAATAATTCCATGGAAAAAAGAGGTTATTATTTCGCCTGCCTTGACATCCGCGGCAAGAAATGCGCCGTTGTAGGAGGGGGAAAGGTCGCGGAGAGAAAAACCCGGTCTTTGCTTCTCTGTGGCGGAAAAGTGCGGGTAATAAGCCCGGGTATTGGAAAAGGGATAGAAAAACTTGCCAGGCAGGGCTGTGTCAGCCATATTCGAAAGCCATATAGCAGTAAATTCTTAAACGGCGCCGCTTTAGTTATCGCGGCGACCGATAACCGTAAAATTAACGCGCAAGTGGCGAAAGACGCGAACAAGCGCGGCATCCTTGTCAATGTCGTGGATGATCCCGTTTTAAGTTCTTTTATATTACCTGCTACTTTGCGCAGGGGGGAATTAGCCGTTAGCGTCTCCACGAACGGAGCAAGCCCTCTTTTCGCGCGCTGGCTTAAAGAAGAGATCGGAAAGATCATCGGCCCGGAATACGCGGCTTTGTTAAAGCTTATGAAAAAAGCCAGGTTATTGGAGAAAGCCGGAAAAAAAGCGAAACCTGTTAAGGAGCGGGGATATCTATGGTAATACAGGTATGCGGCATGAGCCACAAGACTGCTCCTGTAGAAATCCGGGAAAAGCTATCATTTCTCGCTTCCAAATTGACCGGGGGCCTGAAAGCATTTATACAATATGACTCCGTGCTGGAATGCATTTTTCTCTCAACATGCAACCGCGTGGAAATCTACGCTGTAAAGCGTCAGAACAGCCTTCCTTTTGAACCTATCGAGTTTTTTTGCCGGTTTCACGGCGTTGAACAAGAAGAAATATCCAAATATCTATATTGTTATAATGATTCTGAGGCGATCAGGCATCTTTTCCGGGTCGTCACCGGGCTTGATTCAATGGTCCTGGGCGAGAATCAGATACTTGGCCAGGTAAAACGGGCTTTCCAATCCGCGCAGGATGCCGGTTGTGTAGGGCGCGCTTTGAATGAAGTATTTACCGAGGCCATAAGGACAGGTAAATATGTGAGAACCGCTACAGAGATCGGCAAGGGGGCCCTTTCATTGGGATCGGTCGCGATTGACCTGGTGAAAAGCAATTTTTCCAGCCTGGAAGGGAAAGTGGCGCTGGTTGTCGGCTGCGGAAAAATGGGCGAACTTACGCTGCGCCACCTTAAAGACAGCGGCATTAATAAAGTATTTGTGATGAACAGGACATTCGATACCGCCAAAGACATGGCGGCAAGGACCGGAGGAGAAGCTGCCGCGCTTTTTGAGATGCCGGAACGGATGAAACAATCGGATATTGTGATAGTTTCGACAAACGCGCCGCATACCATTATAGACAAAGAACTGGTTGCTTTCGCCATGAAGGACAGGCCGCACCGGCCGTTGTTCATGATCGATATTTCTGTCCCGCGCAATATAGATAAAGAAGTAAAGAAGGTCTCTAACGTGGACCTGTATGATATCGATGACCTGGATAAACTTAAAGACGTGAATTTGAAGGAAAGGCTGGCTCAGGTGGGGAAAGTCGAAGATATAATTTCCCTAAGGCTCGGCCGCTTGGCGGGAAAATTGGGCCGCAGGAAGGTAAGATAGATGCCGGTGAAGAAAATAATTATTGGCACAAGGGGAAGCCCTCTTGCTATGGCGCAAAGCAAGATCATGATCGGCGCATTGAAAAAGAAATTCCCGCATATAAAACTGTCTTTAAAAAAGATCGTTACGAAAGGGGACGGTTTGAAGAATTGGCCGCCGGCCTTGGAAGACAAGGGATTTTTTGTCAAAGATATAGAAGAGGCGTTGGCAAGCGGAAAATGCGATATAGCGGTGCATAGCATCAAAGATATGCCGGTCGACCTCCATCCCGGCCTTGAAATAACAGCGATACCAAAGCGGGAAAACGCCCAGGATGTGCTGTTATCGAAAGATAACACAATGCTTGAGGGGCTTAAAGAGGGCGCGGTAATCGGCACGAGCAGTATACGCCGCAGGGCGCAGTTATTGCATTGGAAAAAATCGCTTGTTACCAGGGAATTGAGGGGCAATGTCGATACCAGGATAAAAAAATTAAGAGCCGGGGAGTATGACGCGATCGTACTCGCGGCCGCGGGCGTAGTCAGGATTGGTTTAGGGCACCTGATTACCCAATTCATCCCTTTTGAAATCCTGCTTCCCGCTCCCGGACAGGGCGCGATCGCGCTAGAAACGCGTTCTAATGACAGTGAGGTCAAAGCGATTGTAAAAACCCTGGATGATTATGATGCCCGCGCCTGCGTCACGGCGGAAAGGGCTGTCCTTAAAAGCCTGGGAGGCGGGTGTCAGGTACCGATAAGCGCTTATTGCTGTATAAAAGAGAAAAAGTTATTGCTGAAAGCTTCAATTACAAGCGTTGACGGAGAAAAAATGGTTTTTCTGGAAAAGTCGGGAGAGATCTCCGATCCGGTTTTACTTGGAGAAAGAATAGCGCGGGACCTTACTGACGGGGAAAATTAGAATGGCGGGCATGGTTTATTTAGTCGGAGCCGGGCCGGGAGACGCCGGACTTATTACCGTAAAGGGCCTTGAATGCGTAAAAAAAGCGCAAGTCATTGTATATGACCGCCTGGTAAACAGCGATATCTTGAGGTACGCCAGCCTTGGCGCGGAGCTGGTCTTTGCCGGAAAATCCCGCCAGGGACATACCTTAAAGCAGAATGAGATAAACAGGCTTCTGATTAAAAAAGCAGCGCAGGGTAAACGGGTCGTTCGCCTTAAGGGAGGCGATCCTTTTCTTTTTGGCAGGGGAGCGGAAGAGACCCTGGCATTGAGCAAGGCCGGCGTTCATTTCGAGATCGTCCCGGGGGTAAGTTCCGCCTTGGCTGTTCCCGCTTGCGCGGGGATCCCGCTGACCTATAGAAAATTATCTTCTTCTCTTACGGTGATCACGGGCAATGAGGACCCTGAAAAAGAATTACCGGCTATAGACTGGAAACATCTTTATCAAAGGAAAGGCACACTGGTAATTCTCATGGGGGTAGAAAATATCGGCAAGATAATGAAAAAGCTGGCTAAAGCAGGAGCCAAACGGTCATTGCCGGTAGCGGTTATCAGTAATGGTTCTCTCCCGGACCAAAAAATTGTCTCAGGCAATATTCAAAATATCTCCGGAAAAGTCTATGAAGCCGGGATAAAACCTCCCGCGGTGATTGTGGCTGGAGAAGTGGTAAATTTAAAAGATATATCCTGTTTAACAGCTTTTTCGCTGCCGTTAAAAGGTAAAAGGGTCCTGGTCACGCGCCCTGAATCGCAGTCCGCTGATCTGATAAGATTGTTAACAGAAAAAGGGGCATCGGTAATAAAAGCGCCCCTTATTAAAACCGCCCCCTTGAAAGATGATGCAGCGTTTAAAACTGTTATGAATAATCTTGGTTCGTACGGATATATTATTTTTAGCAGCGTAAACGGCGTGGATTATTTGATGGATAGATTATGTAAATACGGCGTGGATAGGAACAGGTTAAGGAGCATGAATTTTGCCGCTATAGGGCGTAAGACCGCCGCGCGCCTGGAAAATTACGGTTTACATGCCCGGATCGTGCCGGAAGACTTTAGCCAGGAAGGTTTGGCGGAAGAATTCTTAAATAAAGAGGTGAATTCTAACGCCAGGATACTTATTGTGCGCGCCCGGGAAAGCCGGCAGGCCTTACAGGAAACGCTTGAGTCAAATGGCTTTCAGGTTGAAAACTGCTGTGTTTATGAAACTAAACTCGTAATGGCGCAGAAAAACAATTTAAGAAAGCTGCTGTTTGGCCGCGGATTGGACGCTGTAACGCTTACCAGTCCCTCATGCGTAAAAGCGTTCAAAGCGATTTTCAGCGAAAAACAATTGGAGAGGTGTTTAAAGGATGTGGAGATAGCGGTTATCGGCCCTGTTACAGCGGCTTGCGCTTTGAGTAACGGGATTAGAGTGGACGTAGAGGCCAAGGAATATACTGTGGAAGGCCTGACACAGGCTCTTGAGGACTATTACCGGAATAAAAACGGGTAATAATATGATAAATATCACGAAGCTTCTTTGCGGATTGAATTCTTACGGGGATATTCTGCGTTACAATCCGGCCGTTACCGGGGAACGCAAGCCTGTTGTCGTATGGAATTCAACAAAAAGGTGCAATCTTTCCTGCGTCCATTGTTACGCCGATTCTTCCCGCAACCGGTATCCGGGGGAACTCTCGACCGGAGAGGCAAAAGAGATGCTTAAGGATATTGCCGGGATGAAGGCGCCGGTGGTCCTTTTTTCCGGAGGGGAGCCGCTTACCAGGCCGGATATATTCGAGCTGATAGCTTTTTCCAAGAGCCTGGGCCTTAGGGCTGTGCTTTCCACAAACGGCACGTTGATCACTCATGAAGCGGCAAAAAAATTAAAATCAAGCGGCCTGGATTATGCCGGTATAAGCCTGGATGGGATCGGGGTGAATAACGACAAATTCCGCGCCAGGACCGGGGCTTTCTCGGCCGCGCTTTCCGGGATAAGAAATCTTCAAAAAGCGGGACAAAAGGCGGGCTTGCGTTTTACTCTTACTAAAGGCAACTACCATGACCTGGAAGGCATATTTAACTTAGCTGAAAAAGAGGGGATCGAAAGGGTTTGTTTTTATCATCTGGTGTATTCTGGAAGGGCAGCGCGGATGAAAATAGCGGATCTCTCTCATTCCCAAACCAGGCAGTGCGTTGATTCGATCTGTTCCTGGGTAACATCATTGCATGCCAGAGGGCTACATAAGGAAGTGCTTACGGTGGATAATCACGCTGACAGCGTTTATATATATTTGAAAGTAAAAAAAGAAAATCCCGAAAAAGCCGCAGGGGTATTCGACCTCTTGCGCCTTAACGGCGGAAATAGTTCCGGGGAAGGTATCGCGAATGTGGATAACCTGGGATTTGTGTATCCTGATCAATTCTGGCATGAACACTGCCTGGGTAATGTAAGAGAACGTAAATTCAGCGGGATCTGGTCGGATGGGTCTTTAGAGTTAAGAGAGCAGCTAAGAAACAGAAAAAATCATTTTAAAGGGCGCTGCTTGAGGTGCCGGTACCTTGAACTTTGCAACGGGAATTTCCGCGCCAGGGCAGAAGCTGTGAGCGGAGATATGTGGGAAGATGATCCAGCCTGTTACCTTACCGATGAGGAAGTCTTAGGAGGCAAATATGCAATATCCGGTTTATAGGTCGAGAAGGTTACGTTCAAACGATGCTTTGCGCCTGCTTGTGCGGGAAACGCGCCCGGAGGCCTCTAAGCTCGTGATGCCGTTTTTTGTTTTGCCCGGAAAGAAGATCAAAAAGCCGGTTGGCTCCATGCCGGGGATCTATCAATTCTCCGTGGATATTCTGGCCGGCGAAGTGTCGAAAGTGAGGGCGCTCGGAATACCCGCGGTGCTTTTGTTTGGCCTGCCGGCTGAAAAGGATGAAAAAGCCTCCCAGGCTTATAAGAAAGACGGGATAGTGCAGCAGGCTGTACGCAGGATCAAGGAAGAGGTCGGTAATATTGCCGTGATTACCGATGTCTGCCTGTGTTCTTACACCAAAAGCGGCCATTGCGGGATTTTGAAATCTTCTAAAGCCGGATTTAAGAAAAATCAGCGTTTTTATGTTGATAATGACGCTACCCTTGAGGTCCTGGAAAGAATAGCGCTTTCACACGCCCTGGCGGGAGCGGATTGCGTGGCGCCGTCGGCAATGATGGACGGACAGGTCGGGGCTTTGCGTTTCGCCCTCGACAGGGAGGGATTCGAGAACCTGCCGATCATGGCTTACAGCGCGAAGTTCGCCTCCAGTTTCTACTCGCCTTTTCGTGACGCGGCTTCCTGCGCTCCGCAGTTCGGAGACAGAAAGTCCTATCAGATGTGTGAAGCTAACGCGAGCGAAGCATTACGGGAAACGCGCCTCGATATCGAGGAAGGAGCGGATATCGTGATGGTAAAACCGGCTCTTGCCTACCTGGATATTATCCAGCGGATAAAAGCCAATTTCGATATACCGGTCGCGGCTTATAATGTAAGCGGAGAATACGCCATGTTAAAAGCCGCGGCGGAGAAAAATCTGATCGATGAACGAAACGCCGTATTGGAAATAATTACGGGAATGAGACGCGCGGGCGCGGATATCATCATTACATATTATGCCAAAGAGATCGCGCGCTGGCTTAAGGAGGAGAAAGAATGCTAGTTTCCTGGAATGTTACCAGGGGCTGTAACTTGAAATGCCGCCATTGTTACCGCGACGCCGGCTTACCGGCTGCCGATGAGTTAAGTACCGCCGAAGGCTTCGAACTTCTTAAGCAGGTTGCCGCGTGCGGATTCAATACCATCATTTTAAGCGGCGGGGAACCTTTATTGCGTAAAGATATTTTTGAACTGATTGCCTGCGCCCGCGGGAACGGACTGCGCCCGGTGCTGGGCACTAACGCGACATTGATAGACGCTGCGGTCGCCAGGCAGCTTAAGAAAGCGGGCCTTGCGCGCGTGGGAATCAGCCTCGACAGTGTTGACGCCGCGGCGCACAATGATTTCCGTCAACAGGAGGATGCCTGGCAGAATACAGTTTCCGCGATGGAGGCTTTAAGGCGGGAAGGCCTGGATTTCCAGGTTCATACTACTGTTACCCGAATGAACTTAAAAGGCATTAATGAAGTTACGGATTTTGGCGTTTTAAAAGGAGCTCTGGCGCATCATGTCTTCTTCTTGGTCCCGGCGGGTAGGGGTAAGAATATAAGCGATGCGGCTATAACCAAAAAAGAATATTATCTGCTTCTTAAGAAGCTGGCTATGAAGCAGAAAACAAGCGGTATTGAAGTAAAGCCGGTGTGCGCCCCTCAATTTATGGCGCTTGAGAATAACCGGGAGGAAAGAGGCGAGAAGCGTTACAGCCGGGGCTGTCTTGCCGGCATAGCTTATGCTTGCGTTTTACCGAATGGAGATGTTCATCCCTGCCCGTATTTGCCGGTGCGCGCGGGCAATGTAAGAGAAACCAAGTTGACCGAATTATGGAAAGACAGCCCAATATTTACCAGGCTGCGTTCAATGCGATACTCAGGCGCCTGTGCTTCGTGCGAGCATAAACAATCCTGCGGCGGGTGCCGCGGGCGCGCCTGGGCTGAATGCCGGGATTATATGGCGCAAGACCCGTATTGTTTTAATTCAAAGTGCGCTTATAAGGAAGGGGTGGCGGCTTAAATGTTCGGCCGGACTGAAAAACGATTCTTAAACCTGGTACAGGAAGGATTGCCGCTTGTCTTAAGGCCTTACAAGAAGATCGGGGAGGCGCTTAAGATATCCGAGGAAAAAGCGATAGATTACGCTCGCGATCTACAAAAGCGTAAAGTTATAAGGAGGACGGAAATCATTTTTGATCTGCAGAAGCTGGGTTTTGTTTCCACGCTTTGCGCCATGAAAGTGCCTCTTAAGGACATAAAACGCGTCGCCGGGATCATTAATGATTATCCCTCTGTCAGCCATAATTATGAACGGCGGGGTGAATATAATATTTGGTTTACATTGACAGCCACCTCCGGGAGCAGGCTGTCGGCCCAGCTTAAAGAAATAGAGAAAAAAACAGGAATACCAGCGCTTGACCTGCGCACGGAAAAAATGGGCAAGGTAAAAGCGGTTTTTCATTTAAAATGATGGCTAGAGATATAAAAAGAATACTGGCAAATTACGCCCCGCTGGAGATCTCTTCCCGGCCTTTCGCGCGGTTTGCCGGGAGGCTTGGCATGAATGAAAAAGAATTGCTTTCTCTTTTGCGCAGAGCAAAGAAGCGGGGGCTTATCCGCAGAGTCGCCGCCGTGGTTGATAACCGCAAGCTCGGGTTTTCGGAAAATTCCCTGGTCGCCTGGCAAGTGGGGAGGGAAAACCTTTACCAGGCGCTTAGGCGCTGCAAAAGGCTTCCTTGCGTCAGCCACTGTTATCTCAGGCGCTCTTACCCGCACTGGCCGTATAATTTATATACTATGGTGCACGCGCGCTCTAAAAAAGAATTTTCCGTTTTACTTAAAAGAATGAGCCGGGCGATTAAGTTTCAAGATTACTCGGTCTTAAGGACAGTAAGGGAACTTAAAAAATCACCTCTTAATTTCGGAAGAGTACTTTTATGAAATTCACTAATTCTCGCCGTTTATACAAGGAAGCTTGCAAGTATATGCCCGCGGGCGTAAACAGCCCGGTGCGCGCTTTTAAAGCCGTGGGAGGAAGCCCGATTTTTTATAAGAAAGCAAAGGGGGCGCATGTCTTTGATGAAGACGGTAACCGTTTTATCGATTATGTCATGAGCTGGGGAGCGCTTATCCTTGGGCATGCGCATCCCGCGGTAAAGAAGGCGGTGAAAGAGGCCTGTGAGTCAGGGACAAGTTTCGGGGCTCCGATAAAAGAAGAATCCCAGCTTTGCAGGATTATTTCAGAGGCTGTCCCTTCAATGCGTAAGATCAGGCTGGTCAGTTCCGGCACGGAAGCCGCGATGAGCGCGATCCGGCTTATCCGGGGGTTTAGCGGCCGCGATAAGATCATTAAGTTTTCCGGTTGTTATCACGGGCATTTCGACGCGCTCATGGTTAAGGCCGGTTCAGGCATGGCGACTTACAGCGTTCCTTCAAGCGCCGGAATCCCTAAAGGCCTGGCGAAAGACACCATTGTCTGTCCTTATAATGATATAGATTATTTTAAAAAAGTTGTCGAAAAAAAACATAAGGATATTGCCTGCGTAATTGTCGAGCCGGTGGCCGCGAATATGGGAGTGGTTTCGCCAAAACCGGGTTTCCTTGAAGGATTAAGGGAAATAACCGGAAAATACCGGATCGTGCTTATCTTTGACGAAGTGATCACCGGCTTCCGGCTGGGTTTTTGCGGCGCCCAAAATATTTACGGTATTGAGCCTGACCTTACCTGCCTGGGAAAAATTATCGGCGCGGGGCTGCCGATGGCCGCTTTTGGCGGGAGGAAGGAGATCATGGATTATCTGTCCCCTTTAGGGCCGGTGTACCAAGCCGGCACATTATCGGGGAATCCCGCGGCTGTGAAAGCGGGGCTGGCCGCTCTCAAGGCGCTTTCCCGCATGGACTATTCCGCGCTTCGCGTTAAAACAGAAACGCTTTGCCGGAAATTGCGGGAGAATTTGGACAGGCGCGGCATAAGGGCCGCCATTAACCAGGAAGGGTCGTTATTTACCGTATTTTTTACCGGACAGCGGGTTACTGATTTTAAACAAGCTTCTTCGGCTGATTCCGGGATGTACGCGAAATATTTCTGGCGGATGCTTCAAAATGGCATCGCTATGCCGCCGTCTCAATTTGAAGCTAATTTTGTTTCGTTCGCGCACACTAATGAATATCTGGCTGCCACAGCTTATGGCCAGAGAATGGCTTTGGAAAAATTGTGAATAAAATAAAATCAATGTTCGCGCGGTTTTTTTTGGTCCACCTCGCTTTGGCGGTCATTCTTACGGGCGCTTTAGTAAGCGCACGGGAAGCGCAAAGAGGCTACATTTATTTATCGAAGGGGGAGAGCAGGAACTCATTCACCGTTAATGGCCAAAGCCACAATTTTGGTTTTGAGGTCTATCTCGATGATTTTATACTCGACTGGAAGAGCAGCCATAAAGATGTGAGCAGTTCGGTCTTAATAAGAAAGAATGGAAAGACATTGCGTTCGGCTAACCTGCGGGTTAATTCGCCTTTTTTGTCCGGGGGCTATATGTTTTACCAGGTGGGTTTTGATCCTCAGAATCTCAGCCGGACAACTATCCTGGTTGCCAAAGATCCCGGAGCTCCGATCGTTTTTTTCGGGTTCCTGCTGTTGAATACGGGGGTTTTCATTATGCTGGCTAAAAAGTGAGAAGACCATAGTGGCATACGCGATCAACGGGGCATTGGCTTTATATTTTCTGGCGATAAGTTTTTATTGCCTGGACTATTTATTCAAAAAACGGCAGTTCGGCAAAACAGCTTTCTTTTGCGCGGCTTCCGGGTTTATCTCGCAAAGCGCGGGGCTTATTTCCCGTTGGTTCTTGTCGGGCCATCCGCCGTTGGCGAACCTATACGAGTCTGTGCTTTTTTTTTCCTGGGCGGTCATGTTCATGTATTTAATATTAAGAAATTTCGCCAGTTTAAGGCACTTAGGGTTGTACCTGGTTGTTTTCGCGGCTGTCTTGTTGGGATACGCGTCCACGCTGGACAAAACGATCAAACCGCTTATGCCCGCTTTACGCAGCAACTGGTTATTCATTCACGTGAGTTCATATTTTATAGGCTATGCCGCCGCGGCCGCCGCCGTTTATCCAAGCGCGATTTACCTTTTTCGGGCGTCTCGCTCTACGGCGGAAGACGGGGTTTCCGTCCGCTTGGATGACCTAAGCCATAGATTGATCGTGCTGGCATTCCCTTTTTTGACCATCGGGATCACTACCGGATCGGTATGGGCATTTATTGCCTGGGGCAGATATTGGGGCTGGGACCCCAAGGAGACCTGGTCTCTTATAACCTGGATTATCTACGCGGTATACATTCATCTGCGGTTCATAAATAAAAACGCCGCGCGGGCAGCGGCAATTTTATCAATTTTAGGATTTTTCGCGATCATCTTTACGTTTTTAGGGGTTGGTTTTTTTCTGCATGGGATGCATAGTTATGATTAAAACGCTTATTAATTATTTGAAAATGACAAAACTCCCTGTTACCGGGCTGGTTTTAATGACTACGGCGGCGGGTTTTTTCCTGGCAGGAGGAAGTATTATTCCTTCGTCCCGTTTTATTTATTTAATGTTGGGAGCGGGATTGAGCTGTTCGGGTTCGGCGGTATTGAACCAGTATCTTGAACGCGACCTTGATGCCAAAATGTCTCACTCCCGGAACCGGCCGTTGCCCGCGGGGGAAATCATTCCCCTGCGCGCGTTTAATTTCGGCGTGATACTTGTGCTCTTAGGCGTGGTTTGGCTTTATTTGACCGTAAATCTGCTAACCGCTTTTTTAAGCCTGGTTACTGCGTTTATTTATATCATTGTTTATACGCCCATGAAACGGGCAAGCTGGTTGAATACGAGCATCGGAGCTATTGCCGGGGCTCTTCCGCCTGTGGGCGGGTGGGCCGCTGCCAGCGGTAATATAAGCGGGGGAGCGTGGTTTTTGTTCTCAATACTTTTTATCTGGCAGCATACGCATTTTTACGCTATTTGCTGGATGCTGCGCCAGGATTACAGAAGCGCCGGGATGAAGATGCTTTCCGCGATCGAGCCGCAGGGAAGGCGCACATTCAAGCATATACTTTTACATTCTTTGCTCCTTGTGCCGGTGTCTGTTTTGCCTTTTTGGTCAGGTATATCCGGCCGGGTTTATTATTTCGGCGCTTTGTCCCTGGGAATAGCGCTTGTAGTGTTCAGCTTAAAATTATTTTTTTCAGGTTCCGATGAAGATACCCGGTTATTATTTAAAGCAAGCGTAGCGTATTTACCGGCTCTTATATTATTAATCGTGGCGGACAGCGTATTTTAAAAGGAAAATGTGCCATGA
The DNA here is from genome assembly GCA_028719045.1 of Candidatus Omnitrophota bacterium. Next base: position 12,626 of record JAQULD010000029.1, read on the forward strand.
AAAACAAGCAGGATAATACTTCCGCGAAACAAAAACTTTCTTTTCTGCGCGCCTATATTTTTGCCACCGATCATAAAGTCATCGGCCTGCAATACGCGTTTGCCAGCTTGTTTTTTCTCCTTTGCGGTTTTTCCATCATGATGCTTATGCGCTGGCAGCTGGCTTATCCCGGACAGGCGCTGCCTTTCCTGGGGAAATTGTTCGGCCCGGACCGCATGCCCGCGGGGGTAATGCTGCCGGAATTTTATTACCAGCTGGTTTCCATGCACGGCACCATAATGATCTTTTTAGCGGTTGTCCCGCTGTCCGTCAGCGCGATCGGTAATTATCTCATCCCGCTTCAGATAGGCGCTCCCGATATGGCGTTCCCAAAAATCAATATGGCCAGTTTCTGGGCTTATTTATGCGGCGGGATAATCATGTTGTCCAGTTTCTTCCTCCCCGGAGGAGCCGCGAGCGCTGGCTGGACCGCCTATCCGCCTTTAGCTGATGTTATTCCCACAGGGCAGACTTTCTGGCTTTTAGGGATGTTTTTCATCATTGTTTCTTCTTTATTGACCGCGATAAATTTTATTACGACCATTTTCCAGTTGCGCGTTCCAGGCATGACTTTTAGCCGGCTGCCGTTTTTCATCTGGTCGCAATTGATCACCGCGTTCCTTTTGCTTTTGGCTTTTCCTCCTTTGGAAGGGGCCGCGTTCATGCAGCTTTGTGACCGCTTGCTGGGCACAAGCTTTTTCCTGCCTTCGGGACTGGCGGTAAACCAGCACTTGCTCCGGGCAAGCGGAGGTGGAAGCGTATTGCTCTGGCAGCACCTATTCTGGTTCCTGGCCCATCCCGAAGTCTATGTCCTGGTCCTGCCGGCTATGGGGATCATTACGGAGATCATCGCCAATAATACCCGTAAGCCTATAAGCGGGTTCACTTATATGAAATACTCCGTTATATTCCTGGGTTTCCTGTCTTTTGTCGTTTGGGCGCACCATATGTTCATGACCGGGATGGGGACCGCTATCAGCACTTTTTACCAGACTACGACCATGATAATCTCCATTCCTTCGGTCATTATCATCACATCTTTGTTCATTACCTTATGGGGAGGGTCCATACGCTTCAATACGCCGATGCTTTTTGCCCTGACCTTTCTGCCGATGTTCGGGATCGGGGGGCTAAGCGGCATACCCCTCGGGTTAGCCGTTTCGGATATACAGCTGCACGATACCTATTATGTGATCGGCCACTTTCATTATAATGTCGCCCCGGGTACACTTTTCGCGCTATTTGCCGCGATTTATTACTGGTTCCCTAAAGTAACAGGGAGGAAGATGAGCGAGTTCCTGGGCAAATTGCATTTTTGGCCGAGCATAATATGCATGAACCTGATATTTTTCCCGATGTTCCTTTTGGGGATCGCGGGGGTAAATCGCAGGCTCTATGACGGGGGCGCGTCTTATCCGCATAATGCCGGGGTGCTTTATCTTAATGTCATCATGAGCTGGGCGGTTTGGATCCTGGCGATCGCGCAGATTACTTTTATCATAAATTTCTTCTGGAGCATTTTCAAAGGGGAAAAAGTAAAATCAGATAACCCGTGGGAAGCTACGACATTGGAGTGGGCGGCGCCCAACATTCCGCCGCGCGGTAATTTTACCAGGCCGTTAAAAGTTTTCCGTGGCCCATACGAATACAGCGTGCCCGGCGCGAAGATAGATTTTTCTCCGCAATATGAAAAGGAGGCGTAGTGGAAAACAGCGTTTACGCGGAAGGCAATCCTTATACCGTTGAGGAAAGGCCTGATACAGGGGTCTATAACGCGAAAATGGGGATTTGGCTTTTTCTGGCCTCGGAGGTAATGCTTTTTGGCGCTCTTTTTTCATCATACATACTGCTTCGCGTGGGAAGCGACTCCTGGCCGCGTGAATCGCTTATCATGAATGTGCCGGTAGGAGCGGCTAATACGGTGGTACTTATCGCTTCGAGTATGACTATGGTTATGTCCTGGGCTTCCTTAAAACTCAAAAACTTTAAAAGATTCAAGATGTTCCAGGGATTGACCGTATTACTCGCGTTTTTATTCCTGGCGCTCAAATTTATCGAATACTCCGGGCATTTCAGCAAACATTTATTTCCGCAAACCGGCATATTCTGGGCGCTTTATTATCTTATGACCGGATTGCACGCGCTGCACGTTACCGGAGGCATTATCGTGAACGGTTATTTCTGGGGGCCGGGAAGCCGCATGTGGTTCGATGAGCCGGAACGCTTTACCAACAGGATAGAAGTAGCGGGGTTGTACTGGCGTTGTGTGGATATAGTGTGGATCTTTCTTTTACCGACTTTGTACCTTTTATGAGCG
>JAQULD010000030.1 GCA_028719045.1 Candidatus Omnitrophota bacterium
ACCGGCCCGAATTCCGATATCGTAATGTCAAGCCGCATCCGCCTGGCAAGGAACATCAATAAGCTTCCTTTTCCCCAATGGGCGAATAAGAAGCAGAGCAAACAGCTGATGGACCTCGTAGAAGAGGCGGTCGTAAAAAATGATTCTCTCAAGAGCGCCGCGTTTTTTAAACTCGCGGATTTAAGCAATGTGGATAAACAATTCCTGGTGGAAAGGCACCTTATGTCCCTGGAGCACGCGCAGAAGCCGGACAATAAGGGGCTGGTGGTAGACGGCGACGAGGTGATCTCGATAATGGTCAATGAAGAGGACCATATCCGCGCGCAGGTCATGCAGTCCGGGTTTAACCTTTTTGAATGCTGGAACATCATCAATAAGATCGACGACGCCCTGGCCAAGGAACTGGATTTCGCGTTCCTTCCCGACTGGGGATATCTTACCGCCTGCCCCACTAATACCGGGACAGCCATGCGCGGCTCGGTCATGCTGCATCTGCCGGCGCTGGTCATGTCGCGCCAGATAAACCACGTGCTTCAGGCTATTTCAAAATTAAGTTTCACTACCCGTGGATTATACGGCGAAGGCACGCAGGCGACGGGAAATTTCTTTCAGGTCTCTAACCAGGTTTCCATGGGTAATAAAGAAGAAGAAATGATCGAGAGCATAAATGGTTTGATCAGGCAGATCATCGAGCAGGAGAACCAGGCCAGGGACGTGCTTTTTTCCCAGAACAAGGCCATGCTTGAGGACAAGGTTAACCGCAGCTTAGGGATATTAAAAAGCGCGCGCATTATCACCAGCCAAGAAACCATAGAGTTGTTATCCATGGTCAGGCTTGGTATCGACCTTGATATAGTAAAAGACATCGGCAGAAGGACTATTAACGAGTTGTTCATTATGATACAGCCGGCGCATCTGCAGAAACTGGAGAATAAGAAGCTTACTTCCGAGGAAAGGGACATACAAAGAGCCGAGCTTATCAGGAGCAAACTGGATCAAAAATTATAATAACACCGGCGCTTATGGCAACATCGCGCAGGTGTTGTACTGGTGGACAAAGGAGGGAGTTTGGATAATATGTTTAATCGTTTTACGGAGAGGGCGAGAAAAGTTATCATACTGGCCAAGGAAGAGGCCAAGCGTTTTAACCACGATTATATCGGCACAGAGCATATACTCCTGGGTTTGATCAGGGAAGGCGAAGGGGTAGCGGCGACCGTATTGGAGAAGATGGGGTTATCCCTGGAGAATATCCGCCTGGAGATAGAAAAGCTGGTCCAACCCGGACCGGCCACTCAGATAATAGGAGACCTGCCGTTTACGCCCAGGGCGAAAAAGGCCCTGGAATTAGCGGCGGAAGAGGCGCGTTCGTTGGGCCATAATTATATCGGTACCGAGCATTTATTACTCGGGCTTATCCGCGAGGAGGAAGGCGTCGCTTCACAGGTGCTTTTGAACCTGGGGTTGGACCTTGAGGCCGTGCGCAACAAAATCATGGAAGTGCTGGGTTCGGAACTTCCCGGTTTCGGTCAGCCTTCTTCAAAAAAGAAAACCCCGGCTTTGGACGCATTTGGAAGGGACCTTACCGCTCTTGCCAAGGAAAACAAACTTGACCCGGTAATAGGCAGGCAGAAAGAGATCGAGCGCGTGATCCAGATATTAAGCAGGCGCACAAAGAATAACCCCGTGCTTTTGGGGGAAGCGGGCGTGGGAAAAACCGCTATAGTGGAAGGCCTTGCCCAGTCCATTGTCGCGGAAAACGTCCCGGAAGTATTAAGGCACAAACGCATAATCGTCCTTGACCTGGCTTTAATGGTTGCCGGTACGAAGTACCGCGGCCAATTCGAGGAAAGGATCAAGGCGGTAATGGAGGAAATAAAGCGTTCCCAGGACGTGATCATTTTTATAGACGAACTGCACACGCTGGTAGGCGCGGGCGCGGCGGAAGGCGCGATCGACGCTTCGAATATTTTAAAGCCGGCGCTTTCCCGCGGGGAAATCCAATGCATCGGCGCTACCACCATGGATGAATACAGGAAATATATCGAGAAGGACGCGGCGCTCGAACGCCGTTTTCAAACCATAATGGTTGAGCCTCCTTCGGTGGATCAGACCGTGGAGATTCTAAAAGGCTTAAGGGAAAAATATGAGGCGCATCACCGCGTCATCTTTAAAGACGAGGCCCTGGAAGCGGCGGCGAAGTTAGCCGACCGTTATATTTCGGGCAGGTTCCTTCCCGACAAGGCGATCGACCTGATAGACGAAACCGGTTCGCGTGAAAGGCTCAACGTCCTTGTTGTTCCGCCTCAACTCAAAGAACTGGAAGTAAAAGTCGAGAAGCTTAAAAAAGACAAAGAAGCGCATATCAAAAGCCAGGATTTCGAAAAAGCGGCCGCGTTAAGGGACCAGGAGAAGGCGGCGCGTGAAGAACTCGACCGGCTTAACCGCGAATGGGCGCAGACCAGGGATAAGATCAGGCCTGAGATCACCGCTGAAGATGTCGCCAAGATCGTGGCGCAGTGGACAGGCATTCCTTTGATCAGGCTCGAAGAAAAAGAAAGCGAAAAATTACTGAAGGTCGAAGACGGCCTGCGCGGCAGGGTGATCGGGCAGGAAGAGGCGCTTTCGGCGATAGCGCACGCGCTGCGCCGTTCACGTGCCGGCATTAAGGACCCGAAGAGACCGATAGGTTCGTTCATATTCTTAGGCCCTACCGGAGTCGGAAAGACACTGCTTAGCCGCGCCCTGGCGGAATTCATGTTCGGGGATGAGAACGCGCTGCTGCAGCTGGATATGTCCGAATATATGGAGAAATTCAATGTTTCGCGTTTGATCGGCGCCCCTCCCGGATACGTCGGCTATGAAGAGGGCGGCCAGCTTACGGAAAGAATAAGAAGAAGGCCTTACGCGGTCATTCTTTTGGATGAGATCGAAAAGGCGCATCCTGACGTGTTTAATCTTCTTCTCCAGGTGCTTGAGGACGGCCGCCTTACCGACAGCCTCGGAAGGAAAGTGGATTTCAGGAACTGCATCCTGATCATGACCTCTAACGTCGGAGCTGAACTTATCCGTAAGACCGGCTCAATAGGATTCAAGAACCAGAAGGAAGAAGTCACCTATCAGGAAATGAAAGATAAGCTGTTGGAAGAGGTAAAACGCACATTTAAGCCGGAGTTCCTGAACCGCGTGGACGATATCATTGTTTTCCGCCCTCTTATAAAAGAAGACCTGGAAAAGATCGTGGATATCGAAATAGGCTATGTGTCCGAGAGGCTGGCTGAACAGAAGATCACCATGGAGGTTACCAAGGAAGCGAAAGATTTCTTAATCGAAAAAGGTTTTGACCCGGTTTTTGGAGCAAGGCCTTTGAAAAGGACGATCCAGAGGTTCCTGGAGGACCCGTTAGCTTCCGAGATAATCGCCAAAACCGTAAAAGAAAATTCTAAAGTCAGGGTAGTGCGTAAAAACGAAGAACTCAAGATAGAAAATATAACCTAAAAAATTATGATAATCGCGTTCCTAACCGAGATCGGCGAGAAGATCATAACTTTCCTGTATTTCCTGGGAGGCCTGTCTAACCTTGCCTTCCAGACGTTTTGCGTCATGTTCCTGCCGCCGTTTAAGGGCAAGAGGATATGGGAAGAATCAAAAAAAGCCGGGATCGACAGCCTCCCGATCGTCTCGCTTATTTCATTGTTCATAGGCTTGATACTGGCCCTGCAGACCGCTTACCTTATGCAGCGGCTGGGCTCGGAGATCTACATCGCCAGTATAGTGGCGCTTTCGATCGTCAGGGAAATGGGGCCGGGCATCACTTCGCTCATAGTGGCGGGGAGGGTCGGTTCGGCGATCGCCGCGGAACTCGGCTCGATGCAGGTTACCGAACAGATAGACGCCCTGGAGACCCTTGCCACTAACCCGGTAAAGTACCTGGTGGTCCCGCGTTTTATCGCTCTTAGCCTTATGCTTCCTATATTGACATTGTACGCGGATATAATCGGTATATTCGGCGGGTGGCTTATCTGCGTGTTGAAATTGGGCATATCTTCGAGCCTCTATATAAATGTTACCATAGACGCGCTTCTTTATAAGGACTTGTTCACGGGCACCTTTAAAACGATATTCTTCGGCATGATCATCGCTTTTGTCAGCTGTTATGAAGGTTTTAACGTCGAGGGCGGCGCGGAAGGCGTGGGAAGGGCGACAAAACAGGCAGTGGTAAATTCTTTTATCCTGATCATCGCCTGCGATTGTTTGTTCACCGCTTTGTTTTATTTTATATTTCCTTAAAATATGCCACTGATCGAAATAGTAAATTTATCCAAGTCTTTCAATTCGCATAAGGTCCTGAACAAATTGAACCTTCAAGTCGAAAGGGGCCAGACCCTTGTGGTCATCGGCCGTTCAGGCTGCGGAAAAAGCGTCATGTTAAAGCACATCGTGGGAGTATTGCGGCCCGACAGCGGTAAGATTTTTTTCGATGGCAGGAATATCCTTGAACTTAAAGACAAGGAATTTAATAAAATAAGGATGAAGATCGGTATGGTATTCCAGGGCGGCGCTCTTTTTGATTCTTTGTCGGTCGGAGAGAATGTCGGGTTTAACCTGATAGAACATGAGAACATGGACCCAAAACAGGTCCTGGAAAGAGCGGAAGAGTCTTTGTCCATGGTGGGCCTTTCGGGTATTGAAAGCCTTATGCCTTCGGAATTAAGCGGGGGCATGAAAAAACGCGTGGCGCTCGCCCGCGCTATTTGCACAAAGCCCGATGTCATTCTCTACGATGAACCGACCACGGGAGTGGACCCTATAACCGCGGACAGTATAAACGAGCTTATCCGGAGCCTGCACGACAAATTAAAGGTAACCTCTATTGTCGTCACCCACGACATGAAGAGCGCCTACAGGATAGCCGACAGGATCGCCATGCTTTACCAGGGCAAGATTATTTTCGAAGGGACACCGGAAGAGGTTCAAAAGACCGATCATCCGATAGTCCACCAGTTTATCAACGGATTGGCGCAGGGGCCTATTACCGAAACAGCCGGGCATTTTAAATAAATTTTCAATAAATACGGAGGAAACAAATGATATTCGGGAAAACTACATTGGAATTAAGGGTCGGGATTTTTGTTTTTTTTGGAACGATCATCCTGGCGATATTTGTCCTGCTTATCGGCAATTTCAAGATGTGGGGCGCCTCCCATAGGGTAAATTTCCTTTTTAATTTCGTGAACGGCGTAAAAGTGGGAGCTCCCGTGAGGTTCGCCGGCGTGGATGTCGGTGAAGTAAAAAGCATAGATTTCGTTTTCTCCAAGGAAGAAGATAAGATGAAGGTGGAGATCAAGGCTATCGTTAAGAAGGAAGCCGGGATACCGCGCGACTCGAAGGTCTGGGTCAATACTTTAGGGTTGCTGGGGGAGAAATACCTGGAGATCATGCCCGGTAAAGATTACAGCAATTACATTTCCGATAATCAGGATATTATAGGCAATGACCCCGTAGCTATGCATGAGGTGGGTGAACTCGCTAAATCCATCGCGGATAATATGAATTCGCTTATTACAAAATTACAGAACAAAGACGGCAGTTTAGGGAAGATGCTTTATGACGACGAAATGTATAAAGCCCTGATGACAATCTTTAAGGACACGGACAAGCTGGTCTTAGATACCCAAGAGGTCGCCCAGGATATTAAACAGAACCCCTGGAAATTGTTCTGGAAAAGCAAAGAAAAACCGGTAAGGAAATGAAAACAAAGACTGTATTCAGCTGTCAGAATTGCGGTTATCAGTCGCCGAAGTGGCTGGGTAGGTGCCCGGATTGTAACAAATGGAATTCTTTCGTCGAAGAAGACTACGCGCAGCCTGTAAAGGCAAAAGAAAGGACAGCTCTTTATAAAGACGAGCCGGTTTTGCTCAAAGATATCGAGGTCAAAGAGGCGGGCCGCGTAAAAACCGGGATCAGCGAATTAGACAGGGTATTGGGCGGCGGGATAGTCAGCGGCTCAGTGGTCTTGATCGGCGGCGACCCGGGAGTGGGAAAATCCACTATTTCTTTACAGATCTCAAACCAGCTCAGTAAACAGGGGCTGGATGTTCTTTATGTAAGCGGCGAAGAGTCGGTCGCGCAGACTAAACTGCGGGCAAAGCGCCTGGGCCATTCGCACGCCGAAGGGCTTTACATTGTCAACCAGACCGATCTTTCCCTGATCGTGGAATATATCAAGAAGTTAAGGCCCGCGCTTGTGGTCATCGATTCGATACAGGTGGTATTTGAGCCGGGATTAAGTTCTTCCCCGGGTAGCGTCAGCCAGGTAAGGGAATGCGCCGGTATTCTTACGCAGCTGGCAAAAACTACCGGCACCTCGATCTTTATTATCGGCCACGTTACCAAGGAAGGCACGCTTGCCGGGCCGCGGGTTTTGGAGCATATAGTTGATACCGTCCTTTATTTTGAAGGCGACAGGTTTTCCATATACAGGATATTGCGCGCCGTAAAGAACAGGTTCGGCTCGACCAACGAAATAGGCGTCTTTGAAATGGGCCAGGCGGGCCTGGCGGAAGTGAAAAATCCGTCTGAGATATTCCTTTCTGAAAGGCCGAAAGATGTATCGGGATCGGTCGTGGTCCCGGTGCTGGAAGGCAGCCGTCCGCTTTTGGTCGAGATACAGGCCCTGGTAAGTAAATCCAGTTTCGGTTACGCGCGCAGGCGCAGCCAGGGGTTTGATTTTAACCGGCTTAGTTTGCTGGTCGCGGTGCTGGAAAAAAGAATAGGGCTTTCCCTGGAAGCGGAAGATATATTTGTCAATGTCGCCGGGGGGATCAAAATAGAAGACCCGGCCGCGGATTTAGCGGTGGCGCTTTCGGTAAATTCCGCTTTCCGCGAGCAGAACGTGATTTCGGATATGGCTGTTTTGGGAGAAGTGGGGCTGGCGGGAGAAATCAGAAGTATTTCTCAGGTAAGCCTGCGCGTAAATGAAGCGGCGAAACTCGGCTTCAAGCGCTGCCTGCTTCCCAGGAACAGTTGTAAGAACCTGAATATAAAAGAAGGTTCCATAGAATTGATGCCGGTTTCCACATTACGGGAAGCGCTGGATGTCTGCGCTTAAAGGGACCCGGAAAGATTAATTTTATATTTTCATAAAAAAGGAGAGGTTTTATGAATCTATTAGCGGTAAGAATTCTTTTTGACATCGGCAGTATGATCGTCGGGTATCAGACCATGGACCCCAAGAACGCGGGACTAATGGGCGCGCTGCTTGGCGTCGTGGCAAGTATTGTGATAATATTCCTTGAAATCGGGATGCGCCGGGTCTCTATGAGAGGACTTTCCAGCGCGGTATTCGGGCTTATCCTGGGCTTGATCATGGCAAAAATGGTAAGCGACGCTTTCAGCCTCGCGCCATTGCCGTTCGAGACCTTGTCGGTAATAAAAGTGACTTTGACCCTGGTGTTCTGTTACCTGGGCATGGCTATAGCTTTGCGCGGAAAGGACGAATTCAATATCATCATCCCTTATGTCCGGCTTAGGAGGCAGGACCAGACGGAAGAAGTGGTGCTTTTGGACACAAGCGTTATCATAGACGGCAGGATACAGGATATTCTGAAAACAAAATTCCTGGAAGGCAAGATCGTCATCCCCAAGTTTGTCTTAAAAGAACTTCAGCAGATCGCCGATTCCACGGACCCGGTAAAACGCCAGCGCGGAAGGCGGGGCCTGGAGATCCTGCATACCATCCAGAAAGAGATGGGGGCGGGGATTAATTTCCACGAAGAAGAATTTCCCGAAATCCCGGAAGTGGATTCCAAACTGGTCAAGCTGGCAAAACTCCTGGAATCAAGCATTTTGACCGTGGACTATAACTTAAACCGGGTAGCGACCCTTCAGGGCGTCAAGGTTTTGAATATTAACGAGCTGGCCAATGCCCTGAAACCTGTGGTTTTCCCGGGAGAGCATATGGAAATAAAACTGCTCAAGGAAGGGAAAGAATATAACCAGGCGGTAGGTTATCTCGAAGACGGCACTATGGTTGTAGTCGAGGACGGCCGTAAATTTATCGGCCAGCAGCTCAGGGTGGTGGTCACTTCTGTCCTTCAGACGCCGGCGGGAAGAATAATTTTTACCAAGATCGAACGTTAATGGATGTTTGCGCGATAGTCCTCGCAGCGGGCAGGGGATTGCGTTTAAAATCAAGGACCCCGAAGCCTCTGGTTAAAATAAATTCCCGTCCCCTGGTAATTTATTCCCTGGCTGTCCTTAACAAACACCCGGACATAAAAGATATTATCCTTGTGGTCAATGATTCAAGCGGATCACAGATCTTAAAGCATATTAAGAGGTACCGGATAGGTAAAATAAGGCGGGTAGTTAAGGGCGGCAGGCGCAGGCAGGATTCCGTTTTTTGCGGTTTGTCGGCTGTGGCACGGAAAACGGGCATGGTCTTGATCCATGATGCGGCCAGGCCTTTTATCGACAGTAAAACGGTTTCTTCCGTTATAAAAGAAGCCAAACTCCGCGGCGCCGCTATCGCGGGAGTGCCGGTCAAGGCGACCATTAAAAGGGTCAAAGGCTTACGGGTAATAGAGACCCCGGATAGAAAAGACCTCTGGGAAATACAGACTCCGCAGGCCTTTAAAAAAGAGCTGTTACTCAGGGCTTATGATAAATTCGGCGAAAGCGACGCGACTGATGACGCGATGCTGGTGGAGAGGGCCGGCGCCAGGGTGAGCGTAGTGCCGGGCTCTTACGATAATATCAAAATTACCACTCCGGAAGACCTGGCGGTCGCTGAAGCGTTATTAAAGCTAAGGAATAAAAACCGTTAAAATTTTAAGCTAATGGAATACAAAGTCGGCATAGGTTACGATATCCATCGTTTTGTAAAGGGCAGGAAGTTAATGCTGGGGGGAGTGGAAATCCCCCATACCAGCGGATTGCTCGGCCATTCCGACGCGGATGTGCTTCTGCACGCTGTTTGCGACGCCCTCCTTGGCGCTATGAACCTTGGCGATATCGGAGAGCATTTCCCGGATAATGACCCGGAATACTTTGGTGTTTCAAGCGTGGAATTGTTAAGGAAAGTAACCGCCCTTGCCGGAAAGAAAGGTTTTAAGATAAGTAATATAGACGCGACGTTGATCCTCGAAGAGCCGAAACTATCTTTGTATAAAACAAAGATGCAGAAAAAGATCTGCGCGGTAGCCGGGCTTAAGGAGGGTTCTGTAAGCGTGAAAGCCAAGACCAATGAAGGGTTGGGCCCTGTAGGTGAAAAACGGGCAGCCGCTTGTTACGCCGTAGCCGCGGTAATAAAAAGGGGGAAGAAATGATCCTGTTTGTGAAGATATTGATCGTTCTTTTTATTTTGGCAGCCTTGAAGGTGATTGTTCTTTCCATTTTATTCCGCGAAGAAATACTCGCCGCTAAGAATAGGGACCCGGCCGCTAAAAGTTCGCTGGAGATACTGCTGCTTTACCAGGGCCTGCACGCGTTGATAAACCACCGCGTGGCGCACGCCTTTTATAACGCGAAGCTGTTCTTTATCGCGCGCCTGATCAGCCAGTTTTCCAGGCATTTCACGGGCATCGAGATACATCCGGGAGCTAAGATCGGCAGGAGGTTCTTTATCGACCACGGCTTTGGAGTGGTCATCGGAGAAACAGCCATTGTAGGTAATGATGTGCTTTTGTACCAGGGAGTGACTTTAGGAGGGACGGGGCTGGAAAAGGGGAAGCGCCATCCTACCATAGGCAATAACGTGGTAATCGGAGCGGGGGCGAAAGTGCTGGGCAATATTATCGTCGGAGATAATTCTTACATCGGGGCGAACGCGGTGGTGATAAAAGACGTCCCGGCTAATTCCACGGTGGTAGGGGTCCCGGGCAGGATCACGAAGCAGGAAGGCAAAAAAATAGAAGTAAGCCTTGACCATATACACATCCTTGACCCGATCGTCCAGAATATGGAAGAGCTTGAGAAGAGAATAGAAAGACTGGAAAAAAACAGCGGCAAATGACAAGACTCAAATAATGGCCATCCAAATTTACAATTCCCTCAGCAGGAAAAAAGAAGAATTCGCGCCTTTGAACCCGCCGGACCTCAATATCTATACCTGTGGCGTTACAGTTTACGACGACTGCCATATAGGCCACGCGCGCAGCCTTTATACTTTTGATGTGATAAGGAGATACCTGCGATACAGGGGCTTTAAGGTTAATTTCGTGCGCAATATTACGGACATCGACGATAAGATCATAAACCGCGCTAACGAACTTAAAACGAACTGGCAGGAGCTTGTAAAAAAATACATTGAAAGCTACTACCAGGACTTAAAAACGCTGGGCATAGAAAAAGCCGATTTTGAGCCCCGCGCCACGGAAAATATCGCCGATATGATCAGGTATATAAAAGGCTTGATCGATAAAGGCTATGCCTATGTCACGGAAAGCGGGGTGTATTTCAATGTCCGTAAATTCTCCGGGTACGGTAAATTATCGGGCCAGAGCGTAGACGAGATGCTGACGGGGGTAAGAAAAGGGTCCGACGAGGCCAAAGAAGACCCTCTCGATTTTGCCCTTTGGAAAAGTTCCAAAGAAGGAGAGCCTTTCTGGGAAAGCCCCTGGGGCAACGGCAGGCCGGGATGGCATATTGAGTGTTCCGTAATGAGCCAGAAGTATTTAAAGACCGACACGCTTGATATCCACGCCGGGGGCAGGGACCTGATTTTCCCTCATCATGAAAATGAGCTTACCCAGGCGCAGGCGTTGACCGGAAAGCCTTTCGCTAAATACTGGATCCACCACGGGCTTCTGACCATCAATTCCCAGAAAATGTCCAAGTCCCTGGGTAATTTCGTGACGATCAAAGATTTTACGGCCAAATACAATAACGCGGATTTATTGAAATTATTCTTTTTGTCCGCGCATTATTCGCACCCCGTGGATTATACGGATGAGAAGATAGGGGAAGCTAAACAAGCCCTGGAAAGGATAATGATCCTTTTAGACAAGATGGAGAAAATGTCCTTTCCCCCTAAACTTAAGAATCCGCCGTTCCCGGAATTGGAAGAGATAAAAAGCAAGTTCATAAAGGCGATGGACGACGATTTTAACACTCCGCAGGCGCTGGCTTCGGTTTTTGAGCTGGTGAACTTAGCCAATAAGAATATTGACGACCTTGATTTTTCTTCCGGAGCTTATAAGCTGTTTTTCGAACTGGCCGGTATTTTCGGATTGGAATTCAAGAAGGCCGCTGCGGGACAGTCCCTGGATTCGGAGATCGAGGCTTTGATCGATAAACGCGATGGAGCCAGAAAAAGAAAAGATTTCGCCGAATCCGACAGGCTGAGAAAAGAGCTTGAGGCCAGGGGCATAATACTTGAAGATACCAAAGACGGTACTGCCTGGAGAAGGAAACTGTAATCATGAGGACAAAATTTATCACATTCGAAGGCTCTGAAGGCTGCGGCAAGAGCACGCAGTCGCGGCTCCTTTATGAGTATTTGAAGCAAAAAGGTTTTAAAGTCTTGTATTTGCGCGAGCCGGGAGGGACTAAGATAAGCGAGAAGATAAGGCAGCTCCTTCTGGACGCGAAAAACGAATCGATGTCCAGGGAGTGTGAGCTGCTTCTCTATATGGCAAGCCGCGCGCAGCTCGTGCATGAAATAATAAAACCGGCGTTAAAAGAAGGCAAGATCGTCATCTGCGACAGGTTCCTCGATTCCACCCTGGCGTATCAGGGATTTGGCTTGGGAATGGATTTGGACCTGATAAAATATATCGGAGAATTCGCCACTCTCGGCGTAAAACCGGATTTGACCATACTTATGGACTTGCCGGTGGAAGACGGCCTTAAATACCGCCACCTTATAGAAGACCGCATTGAAAAAAGGTCCTTAAATTACCATACGCGCGTAAGAAAAGGTTACCTTGCCTTGGCGCGCCTTTATCCTAAAAGGGTAAAGATAGTCAAGGTGGATGAAGATAAATCCGTGACACAGGGCAATGTCAGGAAATTTGTATTACAGATCATAAAGTAATTAAACTTTAAAATAATATATGTCTTTCGAGGATATCAAAGGCCAGGATAAAGCTTTGCGCAGGATCAGGAATTACATGGCTTCCGGACACCTCGCCGGCGCGTATCTTTTTTGCGGCCCGGAAGGAGTGGGCAAGAGCCTGGCGGCAAAGACTTTCGCTAAGGCGCTGAACTGCCTTAACGGGGAATTTGATTCCTGCGACAGCTGCGCGTCCTGCTCTAAAATCGACAAGAACCAGCATCCCGACGTGCACATTATCAACAGCGGCGAGCCGGTCCTGGGCGCACTCGAAGTAAAAAGCGATAAAACCGACAGCGGCAGTTCAGAAATAAAGATAGAAGAGGTACGCGGCCTGCAAAGCGAGATCAATTTAAGGCCTTATGAAGGCAGGAAGAAAGTTTTCATTATCCAGGATGCGCATAACCTGAATGCCGACGCCTCTAACGCATTTTTAAAAACACTGGAAGAGCCGCCAAAAGACAGCGTGATCATTCTGGTAAGCCAAAAACCGTCGCTTATCTTTAAGACCATAATTTCCCGCTGCCAGGTGGTGAAATTCGCTTATCTTAAAAGAAAAGAACTTCAGGATATTCTTAGCAGGGAATTAAAGCTTGACGATAACAGCGTGCATTTTTTAGCGTACTTTTCGGAAGGCAGTTTAGGCCACGCCTTAAGTTTGAATAAGAGGGCAATAATGCTGGAGAAGAACAGGATAATCGATAGTTTTCTTTCTTCCGCGGGAACTAGCCTCGAAGGAACGGCGAAACAAAAAAGGGAGCTCGTGCGTGATAATCTCAATATACTGGCAAGCTGGTTCAGGGATATTTATTTGATAAAAGCCGGGATACAGGATTCCGAGGTCATTAATATCGACCGCAGGCAGGAACTAAGGGATTCCGTGGACCGCTACTCTTTTCCAGAGCTTGACCGGATATTGAATTCTATTTCCGCTTCTTTGTCTTATCTGGATAAAAATGTGAACGTAAAACTCATTTTATCCAATTTAAGGCAGGCGCTGGGGAATTAGATAAGGAAGGTAACGGAGACCATTATGGAAAAATTTATACAGGTTAGATTAAGGGATTCAGGGCAGAACTGCACCTATAACGCCATGGATTTTGAAGTTAAAGAAGGCGACTATGTGATCGTCGAACACGACCGGGGACTCGATTACGGCCAGGTGGTTTCATTGAAGGCTGAGCCTGACACCAAGGCAAAACAGCCTCCAAAAAAGATAGTGCGTATCGTAAAAGAGAGCGATTTAAAGCAGATAGAAGATAACAGGTTAAAATCCAGGGAAGCGTTTTGCTCCTGCCAGAAAAAGATCGAAGAGCATAAAATCGATATGAAGCTGGTGCACGCGGAATATTCTTTTGACCGTACAAAAATAGTGTTTTATTTTACGGCGGAAGGAAGGGTGGATTTCCGGGACCTGGTAAAAGACCTGGCAAAGATCTTTAAGGCGCGGATAGAACTAAGGCAGATAGGCGTGCGCGACGAGGCAAAGCTTTTCGGCGGCTTCGGCCCCTGCGGCAGGGAGCTCTGCTGCGCCAGGTTCTTAAGGGATTTTGAGCCGGTGACCATAAAAATGGCGAAAGAAGAAGGCTTGCCGTTAAATCCTCCGAAAATATCAGGTATATGCGGCAGGCTTATGTGCTGCCTTTATTTTGAATACGAGACTTACAAAACGATGTCGAAAGGCCTTCCGCGCGAAGGCGAACGCGTGCATGTGCCCGCTGGAAAAGGCAAGGTCATAAGCGTAAACGTCTTTAAGCGCACGGCTACGGTAGAACTCGAAGACGGATCGTTTGTGGAAGTGAATTATAAATAGATATGAATAAAAAATTCTATATTACCACTCCGCTTTATTACGTAAACGCTTCCCCGCACATCGGACATTCATACACCAACATCGCAGCTGATACTCTTGCGCGCTACAACCGGCGCGTTTTAGGGGAAGCAAATGTCTGGTTCCTTACCGGCACCGACGAGCATGGGCAGAAGATACAGCGGGCGGCAGAGCAGGAGAAACTCACCCCTAAAGAGTTCGCGGACAGGATAGTCGTGAAATTCACCGGGCTCTGGGAAAAACTGAACATTTCCTATAACGATTTTATCCGCACGACCGAAGACAGGCACATAAAAACCGTTAGCCGGGTCCTGGACCTGCTTTATAAAAAGGGCGATATCTACCAGGATAAATATGAGGGGCTTTATTGCACTCCGGACGAGAATTTCTGGCTGGAATCGCAGGCCCCGGACAAGCTCTGCCCGGACTGCAAGCGCCCGCTCGAAAAAATATCGGAAACCAATTATTTCTTTAATCTGGAAAAGCACCAGGGCTGGCTCATCGAATATATAAAAAGCCACCCGGATTTCGTCAGGCCGGAAAGCCGCATGAATGAGGTTTTAAGTTTCCTTACTTTAAATAAACTTTCGCCTTTATGCATTTCCCGGCCCAAAGAGCGGCTTAGCTGGGGAATACCGCTTCCTTTCAGCGCCCAACACGTGACTTATGTCTGGTTTGACGCGCTTATCAATTATATAAGCGCCGTTGGATCGTTCGACGATAAAGGAGTGTATCATTCCGACTGGTGGCCCGCAGACGTGCAGTTGATCGGCAAGGATATTTTACGCCATCACGCCGTTTACTGGCCGATCATGCTGCATGCCTTGGGGATAGAGCCGCCGAAAAC
>JAQULD010000031.1 GCA_028719045.1 Candidatus Omnitrophota bacterium
GGAAAAACGGTCCTTTTGCGACGCATGATATTTAGGCTCGATCATAGGCTGCAGGTCAAGCTGCCTTAGCCTCTCTTCTTCCATAGGCACACAGATAAGCCCGCGCCCGTGTTTGGCCATGAAATTTATATCCTGCGGCCTGGCGAAAGAAGCAGACATGACCAGGTCTCCTTCATTCTCGCGGTCTTCATCGTCAACCACGATGACCATCTTGCCTTTTTTCAGGTCTTCCAGTATTTCCGGTATAGAATTAAACATAGCTACCCCTTAAAATAAATAAACCCGAAGATAAAATCTTCGGGTATAGTAATTGCTTTTAATCTTCTACCATCTGGACTTTCCGCAGAAAGTGGAACATTTCCGCGCTTCCATCGGCTCTGGAATATAACCAGATCAGACTTTTGCCTGCGCAAAAGCCTCGCGGGCTTGACCGCCGGTCAGGAATTTCACCTTTCCCCGAAGACTAATTAGTAATTAGTATAACATAAAAACTTGTCTTGTCAATATTTTTAGCCTATAATAAGTAATTATGCAACCCATTGTCGGAGAAATACATAAATCCCTGTTAAAAAACCATAAGACCGTAGCTGTAGCGGAGTCCTGCACCGGCGGGCTTACCTCGGCCATGCTTACAGAACTTCCCGGAAGCTCCGCTTTCTTCTTATTAGGCGCCATTACCTATAGTAACGCGGCAAAAGAGCGCGTTTTAAAGGTCCCTTCCGTGATAATCAAAGAGAATGGCGCTGTTTCAAAGATCGTAGCCGTCTCAATGGCCGGATCCGTACGGAAAATCGTTGGCGCTGATTTTGGGATAGGGATAACCGGAATAGCCGGACCAGGCGGCGGCACTCCCCTAAAACCCGTAGGCACTGTTTACATTGCCTGCTCGGACAAAAATAAAACCATCTGCAAAAAATTTATTTTTAAAGGCAGCCGGGGACGCATCAGGGCGCAGGCCGCGTTGAAAGCGCTCCAACTATTAAAAACAATGCTATGAGGGCATTTATTGCCATAGACTTACCCAAAGAGATCAAAGGCCACTTACGCGCTGTCCAGGAAAAACTAAAAAACAGCCGCGCGGACGTAAAATGGGTCGAGCCCGGAAACATCCACCTTACCTTAAAATTCCTCGGTGAAGCCGAAGAAGAAAAAATAAAAGCCGTTATCGAGGTCATTGAAAATATCGCCAAGGATAAAAAGCCTTTTTCCGTCCGTTTATCCGAACTCGGGGCATTTCCCGGGCTTTCTTCCGCGCGCGTTATCTGGGCCGGCATCGACAAGGGGGATACCGAGGTAAAAGAGATAGCCGCTCAGCTGGAAGATGATTTATCCAAGATAGGGTTCCCTAAAGAAGACAGGCCTTTCTCTTCCCACATCACCATTGGCAGGACCAGGTCGTCTTTTAACAGGCAGGAATTAGTCAAGATACTCACCGGGCTGCAGGATACCTTCAAAAAAGATGCCCCGGAATTTAACGCGGACAAGGTCACCCTGTTCAAAAGCACCCTCACCCCGAAAGGCCCGGTCTACGAGGCCTTAAAAGAAATAAACCTTAAAACCACCTGAAGAATGATATTGGCGTAAAGCCCCGCGGCGATATCGTCAAGCATCACCCCGGAGCTTCCCCTCAGATTTTGCAGCCTGCGTAAGGGAGCGGGTTTTGAGATATCGAATATGCGGAAAAGGACAAAGGCGCAAACCGCGACCTTTGGATTGTAAGGCAGGAATAAAAGGCTTATCAGCATCCCGGAAACTTCATCGATCACAATGCGGGGGGAATCTTTCCGGTCAAACACCCTCTCGGCCCTGCCGCTCACCAGAAAACCTAAAACGGTAAATAAGACAGCCAAGTTAAGGATATTCCCTTTAGCCAGGAAGTATATTACCAAAGCCGCTAAACTCGCGAAAGTACCGGGCGCAAACGGCAGGTAACCGATATAGCAGAATGTGCTGATGAATTTTACGAATGATTTCAGGTAGCCGCTCATTTGGAATTAAAGGACGGTGATTATCTTTCTATTTTCCCAGAGATATGAAAGGCCTGAATAAAGAGTAAGTATTACCGTAAAGAGCGTCAAAAGATATATACCCGACTGGAAGAACCTGTCCAGGGGCGGATTCCAGGTAAAGAAGGTAAGCATTACGTCTTTTAAGACGATAAACGCAAGTATAAAGAAGATCACCACCATCTGAGAAAAAGTCTTGTGCTTGCCGGCCCTGCTGGCGGATAATACTTTCCCCTTGTTCAGCGCGAATAATCTAAGCGACATTATAAGTATTTCGCGCGACATGATAATGACGAACATCCAGGCGGGGACAAGCTGCATCTGGACAAATGCGGCAAAGGACGCCAGGACGAAGATCTTATCGGCTATTGGGTCCATCAGTTTACCGAAATCAGTTACCATGTTCCTTTTACGCGCGATACGGCCGTCAAGAAAATCGGAAAGCGCGACAAAAGCGAAAATAGAAAGGCTGATGATCTTGGCCCAAAGGGCATTGCAAAACAAAAAGAACATAAAAACAAAAGTGAGGATGATCCTTAACACTGTAAGCCTGTTGGCAATATTCATATTTAGTTAAACCTCTCCCTGCAAATCATACTCTAAGGTCCCGGTGATATTTACTTTTACCAGGTCGCCCGGTTTTAGTTTTTTCGCGGAACGCACGTAAACTACGCCGTCGACTTCCGGAGCGTCGTACTGGGTGCGCCCTACGAAGTAATCTTTTTCCAGCTCATCTATCAAAACTTCAACGTTCTTGCCTATAAACCGCCTGTTGTTTTGCGCGGAAATTCCCTGTTGCGTAAGCATAAGAGCGTCAAAACGCTCTTCTTTGATCTTTTTCGGCACTTGGCCCTTAAGATTGCAGGCGGGCGTCCCTTCTTCCCTCGAATAAATAAAAGCCCCTAATTTATCGAATTTTACTTCTCCGACAAACTCAAGGAGCTCTTTAAACTCCCTGTCGGTTTCTCCTGGAAATCCCACTATGACCGAAGTCCTGATAGCGGCTTCGGGGATAACCTTTCGTATCCTGGCGATCGTGCTTAAAATATCCCGCTTCGCCGTTTTCCTGTTCATTGCCTTTAAGATACGTCCGCTGATATGCTGGACAGGAAGGTCTATGTATTTACAGACCCTGGGCTCGTTTTTGATGATTTCCAGGAGCTCTTCGCTTACGCGGCTCGGGTAAAGATAAAGCAGCCTTACCCAGCGGATATTATTTAACTTGCGGGCGATTTTTCCAACCAGCTCAGCCAGTTTAAAATCACCGTATAAATCCAGGCCGTATCCGGTAATATCCTGGCCGATTATGTTTAATTCTATCTTCTTTTCCCTGTCAAGGAACTCAACTTTACGCAGTATCGAATCCGTATCGAGGCTGGTGAACTTTCCTTTTATCCCCGGGATCACGCAATAGCTGCAGCGGTTGATGCAACTCTCGCAAATCTTAAGATAAGCGTAGTGGCCGGGGGTAATGGAAAAATCACCCACCTCGCTGTTTAAGGCTATCCTGCCAACAAAAGCGTCAACCTCAGGCAGTTCTTTCCTTAATTTTTCCTTATACCTTTCGGCCAAACAGCCGTAAACGATAATTTTCTTAAGCCCGCCCCGCTTCTTTAATTCTATGAGGTCCAGTATCGCGTCAATGGACTCGGCCTTGGCCTCTTCTATGAAAGCGCAGGTATTTACAATACCGATCTCCGCTTTATCGAGATCGACAATCTCAAACCCCTTGGCGCTGAGCCTGCCTAAAATGTTTTCCGAATCTACCAGGTTCCTCGGACAGCCGAGGCTCAATATCCCGACCTTAAGCTTGCGCTTCATCGTTCTACTTTAAGGCCTTCCCTGGTAACAAGTATGTTCTTTACAGCCTGGCCTTTTTTACCCAGGGGCGGCAGGATCTTGCCGTTCAATTCAAGCTCCACGTTCCCCACATTTCCCAGGGTAAGCTCCATCTTATCTTTTGCCTGCCAGACTTCGAATCTTCCTTTTTTAAGCACATTCTGGAACACGGCTTTCCCGTCGGCTTTCAACTGCACCCAGCAATCGTCTTTGGCGTGTATCCCGAGCCTTATTCCGGAAAAAGTTTCTTTTTTCGCGGGCTCAGCATAGGACGCGGCGGAAGCCACCGGCTGGGCCGGCGCCGTCTGCGGCGCGCTTACAGGCGCTGATTGCGGTAAAGATACAGATACCGGTTTAGCCGTACTCTTACGCGCGGAAGCCGCTTTTTTTACCGTCTTAGCCGGAATGCTGTGCGGCGGCGGTGAGGTAACGGTGACTTTTTTGCGCTGCCCCATGTGTTTCGAGATCATTACGGCTATTTTTTTTATCCCGAGGAACAAGAAAAAAACCGCTAATAGCGCAAAGACAGCCACGGCGATCCTGCGGATAAGCCAAGGGTTGAAAATATTTACTTTTACCGCAGGCGGCTTTGTTTCCTGCGGCTTCTGAACAGGCTTATTCTGCGCAGGCTCCGGCTTCTCGATTTTTTCTTTCGCTTTCGGCAAATTCACCGGCACCGGACGAGTATCCTTGTATTCCTGGGTATATTCGCGCGGGTCGACCCCTAAAAACTGGCAGTAAATTTTCAAAAAACCTTTTATATATATAGGGCTTAAATTCGCCAGGTTATCCTCTTCAATAGCCTTGAGGATATTCAGGTGGATCTTCGTTTTCTTATGCACCTCTTCCAGGCTAAAACCCTTTTCCAGACGTAATTTCCTTAATCTCGCACCTGCTGACTCCATTTTCTAACTTTTCTCCTTTTCCATTATATCTTTCTCAAGCCAGGCATCCCTGTCAACAAGGATCTTGCGGGGCTTACTTCCTTCAAAAGGCCCGACCATGCCTTCCTGCTCCATCATATCGATGATGCGGGCCGCCCGGGTATAACCGAGCCTCAGCCTTCTCTGCAGGATCGAAACGGAAGCCTGGTTGCTCTCGATAATTATCCTCACAGCCTCTTCGTAAAGCTCGTCTTTTTCTCCGCCGCCGGGAAGGCTGGATTTCTGCTGGTCTTTTAAGATCTCCTCGCTATATACCGGCTGGCCCTGAGCCTTGATGAATTCCACGACTTTTTCTATCTCCGCGTCGCTAACCAACGCTCCCTGCGCGCGCGTAACTTTCGCTTCTTCCGGCCTTAAGAAAAGCATATCCCCTTTTCCCAAAAGTTTGTCCGCGCCGTTCATATCCAGAACGGTGCGCGAGTCTACTTTAGAAGCCACTTTAAAAGAGATACGCGCGGGTAAATTCGCTTTGATGACTCCTGTTATCACGTCCACCGAAGGCCTCTGGGTAGCAAGAACTATGTGTATGCCGACAGCGCGGGAAAGCTGGGCCAGGCGCGTGATCGCGGATTCGATCTGGTCGCGGCAAATCATCATTAGATCCGCGAACTCATCGATCATGATCACTATATAAGGTAAGGGCTGCGGCTGTTTTTCATTGTAAGCTTCGATGTTCCTGGCGCCCGCGTCCGCTAAAAGCTTGTAACGGTCTTCCATCTCATTCACCGCCCAGCCAAGCGCGCTCGAGGCCTTTTTGGCGTCCGTTACTACAGGGCACAAAAGATGCGGCAGGCCGTTAAAAGGAGCGAGCTCCACCATTTTCGGGTCGATCATCACGAATTTCAATTCTTCGGGAGTCGCCCGGAACAACAAAGAAAGTATCAGTGAATTGACGCAAACGGTTTTTCCTGAGCCGGTTGTGCCCGCGATAAGTAAATGCGGCATTTTGCCCAAATCAGCGAACACGGGCTTGCCGGAAATATCTTTTCCGATAGCAAGGGTTAATTTTGCCCCGGATTTCAGGAATTCCTGCGAGCCAAGAATCTCTTTAAAATAAACCAGGCTGCTCTGTATATTCGGGACTTCCACGCCTACCCTGGCTTTACCGGGAATAGGGGCCACTATCCTTACCGACTGGGCTTTCATGGCTAATGCGATATCGTCGCCAAGGGCTACGATGCGGTTCAATTTTACGCCGGGAGCGGGTTCAAGTTCATAGCGCGTGATTATCGGGCCGCGCTCGATATCGGTGACCTTCACGGAAATACCGAAATCTTCCAGTGTATCTTCCAAAACCCTGGCATTATTGGTAAGGTCCTCTTTGATCTGCCTAGCCTCAAAAGGCGGAGGCGAATCCAGGAGGTCCACAGGAGGAAGATGGTAATCTCCGATCTTTACCGGCTGCGCTTTTGCCTGGGCTTGTACCGCGGGAGTTTCTGTCCTTATTTTTAACTTCGGGGCCTGCGCCGGCTTTAAAGCTTCGTCTTTAGATACGGATTCAGGTAAAATTATTTTCGGCTTTCCCGTAAGTGACGGGAGGTCTTTCTTCTGGTTAAGGCCCGTTTTGATCAGCGGCCCCTGAAGCTTGTCTTTTTTCCGGAAGTTAAAGGCGAATAAAGGATTCAAGAGGTTCTTAAGTTTTCCGGAGGCGTGAGAAAAAAATGTCGAGATCAGGATCTCCGTAACCAGGGCGACGGACAAAATGATCAAGGTGGTAAAAAGGATATAACCTCCCAGCCTGCCAAAATTCAAAATGACAAAATGAGAGATAACCGTGCCCAGGGCCCCGGCGCGCGCAAACCTTAGCGCCTGGGTGTGGACAGGGAAAACCCCTAAAAGGGAACTAAGCGAAATAAGAAAAACCAGGATGCCGAGCAAACGCGGCAGGCGCAGAGAAGGCGGTTCCTGCTTGAACAGCCTTACCCCGAACCAAAGTATCAATACCGGTACGAGGAATGCCGTCCAACCTAAAAGAAAGAACAGGCCGCCCGCCAGGTATGCCCCAAATGTCCGGATTAAATTCTTAGGTGGAATGTTCGGGTGGGTGGTGTAGAACTTCAGGTCATAGGGAGTAAACGAGACAAGACTTGCTAATACGATAATGCCTAATGCGACAAAGATGACTCCTTTGATCTCATTGAATCTTTTTTCTTTCACCTTTATGGATTAGTTTCTTCAGCTTTTTTCTTGCTAAGATTGATCCTGCCCAATTCATCTATTCCTATAACCTTAACCTTGAATTCATCGCCTAATTTGACAACAGACTGCACGTCTTTCACAAACTGGTTGGAAAGCTCGGAAACATGCACAAGGCCTTCTTTGCCGGGAGCTATTTCGCAGAAAGCGCCGAAATTAGTTATGCGCTTTACTTTCGCGGAATATATCCTGCCGACTTCTACTTCTTCGGTTATGGCCTTTATCATCTTGATGGCTTCTTCGGATTTCGCGGCGTCGGTTGAAGATATAAGCACTGTACCGTCATCCTCGATATCCACTGAAGCGCCTGTCTGGGCAATGATCTTCTTTATGGTCTTACCGCCCGGGCCGATGAGCTCGCCGATCTTCTCAGTGTTGATCTTTACCACTTCGATGCGCGGGGCATAGCTTGATAACTGGCCGCGCGGGGCGCTCAAGACATCTTTCATTTTTCCGATAATAAATAACCTCGCCTCTTTTGACTGAGCCAGGGCGCGCTCTAAGAGTTCAGGGCTTATACCGTCGATCTTCAGGTCAAGCTGGACCGCGGTCATGCCCGCGAGAGTGCCGGCGACCTTAAAATCCATATCGCCGAAATGATCTTCAAGTCCGGCGATATCGGTAAGAATAATCTCTTTATCGCCTTCTTTAACCAAACCTAAAGCGATACCTGCGACTATATCCTTTATCGGCACACCAGCGTCCATAAGCGCTAAACTTGCCGCGCAGACCGTAGCCATACTGGATGAACCGTTAGATTCAAGTATTTCCGAAACAACACGGACGGTATAGGGGAATTTGTCTTTTGAAGGTATTACCGCCTGGAGCGCCCTCTCAGCCAAAGCTCCGTGGCCGATTTCCCTGCGTCCGGGGCCGCGCATAGGGGCGGTCTCTCCCACGCTAAAAGGCGGAAAACTGTAATGCAGCATGAAAGATTTATATTTCTCACCCTCCAGCGCTTCGATAAGCTGTTCGTCTTGCCCTGAACCAAGGGTCGTGACCGAAAGGCTCTGGGTCTGCCCCCTGGTGAAAAGGCCTGAACCGTGGGTCCTTGGCAGGACGGAAACTTCGATGCTTATAGGACGGATCTCTTTAAAAGCGCGGCCGTCAAGGCGCACGTTTTCTTCGGCTATTCTTTTCCTCACCTGCGCTGTTTCGACTTCCACAAGCGCCATTTTGATATCCACGGGCAAATACCCTTCCGAAGCCAGGGTCGCTTCGAGTTCCTTGGACAATAAATCCACGGCCTCTTCGCGCTCCTCTTTAGTGCCTAATTTATAGATTTCCTTAAGGCGTTCGGTGGATAATTCCTCGATCTTTGTCTGTAAAACAGAATCGATCTTTTTATATTCCACGTTCGCCTTGGGTTTTCCCAAATCTTTGGCGAAGTCTTCCTGAAAACGTATTATCTGCTGTAAATTCTCAAAACCGAATTTTACCGCTTCAAGGTATTTTTCCTCGGAAACCTCTTTTGCCCCGGACTCAAGCATCACTATGCCTTTTGAGTTAGCCGCGACGACCACATCCAAAACCGCGTTTTGAGTTTCGGCGTAAGTGGGATTAAGCACGCACTGGTCGTCTATGACAGCCACCCTGCAGCAGGCAAGCGGGCCGTTAAAAGGAATATCCGAAATAGAAAGAGCAAGCGAGGCGCCGTTTACCGCCAGGACATCGGGATCGTTCTCGCCGTCACTGGACAGAACTATGGCTATGATCTGGACCTCATTTAAGACGCCTTTGGGAAAAAGCGGCCTTGTCGGACGGTCGATGAGACGCGCGGTAAGTATCTCGTTCTCGGAAGGTTTTCCTTCACGTTTAAAAAAACCTCCGGGGATCCTTCCTGCCGCGTAGGTTTTTTCCTGGTATTCCACCGTTAAAGGAAAAAAACCCTGGCCCGGGCGTATCTCCTTGGACATACAGGCGGTAACTAAAACCACCGTTCCGCCGTATTGAACGACTACCGAACCGTTGGCCTGCTTGGCAAGTCTGCCGGTTTCAAAAACCAAATCCTGCTTCCCAAATTTAATCTTACGTACATTAGCTTGCGTCATATTATTATTCCTTAGGTTATGAGTGTTTCCTTCTGGCGAGGACAAAAAAGCAGACTACTTTCTTAAGTGGAGCTTATCTATAATCTCCTGGTATTTTTCTGCGTCTTTTTTCTTAAGAAAATTCAGAAGCCTGCGGCGTCTTCCAACGAGGCTTAAAAGCCCACGACGAGAATTGAAGTCTTTTTTGTGGTTCTTAAAATGCTCGCTTAAAAGGTTGATCCTCTCGCTTAAAAGCGCGATCTGAACTTCGGTCGAACCGGTATCCCGGGTATGGACCTTATAAGTTTCAATTATTACTTGTTTTTTATCTTTAACTAAAGCCAACTGCTGACCCCCCTTTCTACAAAATCCATTTGTTTATGATATTTTTCTCAAGAAGCAATTATAAACTATTTTAACGCATTAGTCAACAATTTCTATTTCGCGGACAGAATTTTTACCTGGTAATGCAGGGTCTTTCCCGCAAGCGGGTGATTAAAATCCAGGACCACCGTGTCCTTTTTTACCTGTACGATCCTGGCAGGCAGGAGTTTGCCCCCCGTAACCTTTACCTGTATATAGGTATCCGGTTTAGGAATGACCGTTTTTGGCAGAATTACACGTTTAAATTCCCTTATTCTTTTAGGATTTACCGCGCCATAAGCTTCGGCGGGCGGGATATCGAATGTCCTTGTATCCCCGGCGTGCAATAATTTCAGGCGTTTTTCCAGGCCCGGTATCACCTGTCCTGAGCCTTCCCTGTATTTCAAAGGCCCTCTTTTCTTGGAGCTATCGATAACTTTACCGTCAACGGAAACGGTGAATTCCGCGGTAACCTCCCTGCCTTTCCTGGCAGGCGCGTCTTTACCTTTATCAGGGACTGATTCTTTCCCGGCCGCAAAACAAGCCGTCCGCGAAGCGAACAAGATCAAGCCGCATATCAAAATATAACAAAAACGCCTCATAATATCTCTCCTTTAATAATACCTTTATTTACCGCTTGACTCAAGCTGCTTGATTCTCGCCCTTTCCTCCCCCAGATACCATTGCGCGTCAGAAAGGTCTTTTTCCAATTTGATGCAGCGTAACCTTAATTGCTCTATCCCGACTTCCAATTCCCTGCACCTTTTCTGATACCCGTCAACCGCGGTATTAAGCTGTTCTCTTCTTGATTTTTCTTCTCCGAGATACCACTGGGATTCGGCATACTGGCGCATGAATTCCTGGTTTTGGCTCTCAAGCTGCGCGATGCGCCCGTTTTTAGCCTGCATCTCCTGAAGCGAAGAATTCAACTGCGCCTCCTTTTCCCTGAACAAATTAAGCAGGGCTTCAATGTGCGCTCTTGCCTCATGGAATTCTTTTTTTATCTCCTGCAATGTTTCTTCGGTATTTACAGGCTTATCCCCTTCCACGCTAACCTCCTTTTTTGAATACAAAAAAGGCTTCAAACCCTATTGGATTATCTTATCACAACAGGCAAAACGCGACAACAGATTTTCTGCTTATTTCGTATTACAATCAGGATTTCTTATGCTATAATTTTTAACTATAATGAAAGGGCCAAAAAATGAAAAGCGTTAAAATATTCTTTATCCTTCTTTTAGCCTGCGCGGCTTTTCCGCTTCCTTTTGCCCGGGGAGACAGCCAAGACGCGGCTACGGCGCAGATAAGCCTGGATTATTCTCAAGAAAAAGGCAAATTCAGCAAATACTTATTCGGCGCTTTTAATGCCCCTTATTACGATGAAAAAGGGCTTCAACTAATCAAAGACGCTAATTTCAAGATCGTCGCTATAATGGACGGGGACTTAGAACAGAAGCAGGCGCGCGCCCTTGAAGAAGGGCGTTTGGACGGCGCGATATTCTATAGCCATAACCGTTACCTGGGAAAACAGGAATTGGAGAAAAATATTCAGGCGCTGCTCAATAAAATCGATTCCCTGAAAAAACGCTACCCCGGGTTTGAAATAAAGATTTTTCTTTTCGCCAATGAGCCTGACCTGCCGGAAGAACAGCTTTTTGAAAATTATTCCGTATTTGCCAGGTATTTAAAAATGAAAAATCCCGAATACATAGTCGGTGGGCTCGGCTTTGCCGCAGCTTTCTATCCTTCGGGAAAGGAAAGGATAAAAAACTTCATCGAATACGCTGACAAAAACAGGGCCCCTCTTGATTTCATCGCCTATCACGCTTATTCTTACGAAATAAAAGAAGCTTTTTCAGGAACCTATGAATATATACAAGGGCTGCTTGAGTCTCATCCGGGGATAAGCCCGCTTTTTGGCACGGCTAAAATCGCGCTCACCGAAATGGACATCCAGGAGCAGCCTTTACCGCAAGAAATGCCGTGCCCGCAGATGCGGACCGACTGGCGCGCGGCGCATAATATCCTGGCGCTGTCCGCCTTGGCGGAAAAAGGGCTGTGGATGTCCTGCGAAAAAGGCGGGCCGTTCCAGGATTTCAATGATGAAGCTAATTTTCTCTGGGTAAACCAGGACGCGACTATCCAGCCTGTTTACTACGCCCACAAAGCTTTCAATGCCCTGGCAGGCACTATCCGGATCGGCCAGGAAGGAAGTGATTTCCAGACCTTTGGAGCGCTCGCGGGAAAATCGCCAAATAACGACGCTCTTTACATGGTTATTTCCAATTATGACGAGGGCGCTTTTCGCCGGGCTTTTTCCGGGGAAACCCTGCCTCCGCCCCCTCCCGAATTCTTTCAAAAGAGCAACGATTTAAAAACTTATAGAAATTACAGCATTACCGTAAAAAAACTGCCCTGGAGCAGCAGCGATATTTTTTTGATGGAAAGATACGCGGTCGATCAGAAACATAACCTGGAATTAATCGAGATCTCGGAAATGATAGGTTCGGACCAGCTGACCATCGAGCGCGACATAAGCTTGCCGCAGGTTCAATTGATCAAAATTCACAGGAAATAAATGGTAAGTATTTCTTAGGCGGGATTGTTTTGGGCTTCTTTCTTTTTTCTCTCCATTTCAGCCAAAAGCTGCGGGATAAGCAAATCTATTTCTCTCTGGGAAAGTTTTCTGTCGGCTATCGCCGCTCCCATAGAAGCCGAAGGATTTTCTTCCACCGATATTACGCGTATAGGATGGTCTTGCTCTATTTTTTTTAATTCAGCGGGCAGGGCCGCGGTCTTGCCTATAATGACCACGGGGCTTTCCGGTACCGGCTTATCTCCGCTGCTCGCGGGGGTCCGCCCGAAAAACACGCAGATACACTGGCCTTTGGGCAAATAAACGACATCCCCGATCGCGACTTCCATGGTTTCTTCTCCACCGGGCGCGATTATATTGGTCTTAAAATGCAGAGCTTCTCCCCAGATGGAAACTTTGGAATCAAAAGGCAGGTGTTTTGAAATTTCTTTTGCCACCACCGAATTGTTGAATTCCACCATAAAACAGCAATTTTTACTCTGGAATGAGATCTGCATAGATTTACCTGTCAAGGTAACTTACGAGGCTTTATTATTTATTATTGACTTGATTTTCCCAAGCAGCTGCTCTAGATCGAAAGGTTTTACTATATAATCCTTGATATTCTCCTTGCCCAGAAGTTCCCTTGCCTGTTCGTCATCTCTGCCCGTGATGACAATGACCGGGATATCAGGGATATCGGCTTTCATTTCTTTGAGTTCTTTAATGGAGATAAGCACCGCGTAGCCGTCCATCTTGGGCATTACGATGTCAAGAAGTATCAGATCAGGAGTATCCAAAACTATTTTCCTCGCGCACTCTTCGCCGTTTTGCGCGATCACCACCTCGTAGCCCGCGTTTACAAGTATGGCTTTAAGGGTCTTAAATACCGAAGGATCGTCGTCAACAACCAATATTTTTTGCGCCATTTCCAAATTATCCTTTTTATTTCAATTTTCAGCTATTATTCTACACTTTGGCACAAAGAATTGCAATAAAAATAGCGTAAGACAACTTCCTATAACTTCCCGATTTTTTCTTGACTGGTTCCTTATTTAGTGTAAAATATTCCCTACAATTCCCCTGTAGCTCAGCTGGTAGAGCAAGTGGCTGTGCAGGAGGAGCGAAGCGACGAGTGCAAACTTGTAGCAGAGCTCAACGAGCAAAAGGTAGGTGCTCATTGGCAAAGCTTGATACAAGAACTTACAAAGACCGCCGCCAATATTTAATTGCCGCTGTTCATAAGAGACGTAGGAAAATCAGACAGATGGCAGTGGAATATAAAGGCGGAACTTGTAACATGTGTGGTTACAACCACTGTATCGAAGCTTTAGAGTTTCATCACAATAATTCTTCCGGCAAAGACTTTAGCATCTCAGAAAAGGGTTATACGAGAAGCTGGGCTAAAGTTAAAGAAGAATTAGATAAGTGCATCTTACTCTGTGCCAATTGTCACCGAGAAATTCATGCTCAAAGCGCAGCTTCTACGGGAAACCGTGGTTGAAAAAGCGGGCTAATTCAGGGAAGTCCTCTAAAAGGATAATCCTGAGCTAACCTCCGGGAAACCGGAGAAATGTGCAGAGACTATACACCCGCCTCCTAAAGCAATAGCTATGGAGATGAGATAGTCCAAATCCGAAAGTAATTTCGGGAAATTTGTAACCACTGGGTCCGAGGTTCGAGTCCTCGCGGGGGAGCCAATTTGACAGGCCCGGCACGAAAGTGCCGGGTTTTTTATTATGGGAACTTGATATTTTACCCCTGCGTGATAGAATAAGTTTTAGAGCGTTTTTGCTTAAGGAGAGCCTTAGATGGAGATAATCATTGACCCAAAAGATGTTCCAATTCCTCAAGAAATAAGAAATAAATGGCAGAACATTGTGAATATTTTAATAAGAATAATGAAAGTCCCCACCGCGTTGATCATGAAAGTCGAGTTCCCCCTTTTTACAGTTTTCCAATCCGCCGATTCTCCGGAGAATCCGTTTAAAGCTAACCAGGTGTTTAAACTGCCCGCCGGTATTTATTGCGAAAAAACCATGGCAACCAAGGAAAAAAATTTAATCCCAAACGCCCTTAAGGACACTGAATGGGATAAAAACCCGAGCATAGCGGCGGGAATGATTTCGTATATTGGATTCCCGATATTTTATCCGGATAAAAATATTTTTGGCACTCTATGCGTTCTTGACAATAAGGAAAATGCCTATTCGAAGGACTATGAAGAGGTTATGCTGCAGTTTAAAGAGATCATAGAAAGCCACCTGGCGCTTTTATGGCAGAAATTAATTCTCGAGAACCTGCTTGCGCAACAAAGAATTACCGAAAAGCAACTGACAGAAAAAATAGAAACAATAGAGGGAATTAACAAGCTTTGCGTTAATCGGGAGATTAAAATAATTGAGTTAAATAAAGAAATAGCCAGATTGGAAGAAGATTTAAAGCAGGCTCGCCGAGATATTAAAGGGGACGATTGATTTTTTAATTCTCTGTAGGAATAAAACTATGCGAGGGGAGGGAAATGTTTAAAAGCAAAACGATTGTCTTTGTCTTGTTAGTGTTAGCATTTGCGGATAGTATCGCATATTGCCAGTGAAAAGTGGAA
>JAQULD010000032.1 GCA_028719045.1 Candidatus Omnitrophota bacterium
AGAGGGGCCGATTATATAGGTATAGGGCCTGTCTTTGCCACCCCTACGAAACCGGAATACAAACAGGTAGGGCTTGAATTATTGGCAGCCTGCGGGAAAAAAATAAAGATCCCGTATTTTGCGATCGGCGGGATAAACCAGGCAAACCTTGACCGGGTAATTTCTTCCGGGGCAAAAAGGGCAGCGGTTTGCAGGGCGATAATAAAAGCAAAAAACATCAGGAAAACAGTTAAAGAATTTAACTTAAGGCTTAATCCGTTTTAATTTTACGCTATCTTTAACATGACTCAGTTAGAATACGCCAAAAACAACCGCCTTACGCCGTTAATGAAAAAGATCGCTTCTATCGAAGGGATCTCCGCTTTAAGCCTGATGCAATCAATAAAAAGCGGGAAAACGGTTTTACCCCTCAATAAAAATCACGCCATAAGCAAACCCTGCGGCATCGGATCAGGATTATCCACAAAAGTAAACGCCAATATCGGGACTTCGCCGGACAAAGCGGAAGTAAAGGACGAATTAAAAAAACTGGCCGTCGCGGTAAAATACGGCACCGACACCGTAATGGACTTGAGTATCGGCGGCGATATCCGCAAGACACTTAAGAAGATCCTGGAATTTTCTCCGGTACCTGTTGGGACAGTGCCTGTATATGAAATCGCGGTGGGCGCGCAGGATAAATACGGCGATTTCCTTAAATTCACGGCTGAAGACATGCTTTGCGCGCTGGAATCACAGGCAAAAGCCGGCGTGGATTTTTTTACCATCCACGCGGGAGTAACGCAAAAAAGTCTGTCCGCGTTAAAGAAACACAAAAGGCTCTTAGGAATTGTTTCAAGAGGAGGAGCGATTTTAGCGGCGTGGATGGCAAGAAATAAGCGGGAAAACCCGTTTTACACGCATTTCGATAAGATCCTCGACTTAGCTTACAGATACGATATAACCTTAAGCTTAGGAGACGGGTTAAGGCCCGGCTCGATACTGGATGCTACCGACCCGGCGCAGATATCGGAATTAAAGACCCTGGGGAAACTTGCGCTGCGCGCCAAGAAAAAAAATGTCCAGGTGATGATAGAAGGCCCGGGCCATGTGCCGTTGGACCAGATCGAGAAAAACATACGCCTTGAGAAAAAACTCTGCCAAGGCGCGCCTTTTTACGTCCTGGGACCGCTCGTAACCGACATAGCTGCAGGCTACGACCATATTAGCGCCGCGATCGGCGCTACATTAGCGGCGAGCTGCGGCGCTGATTTCCTGTGTTACGTCACCGCGTCCGAACATTTGAGGCACCCGAGCGTCGAAGACGTGCGGGAAGGCGTCATAGCTTCCAAAATAGCGGCTCACGCGGCGGATATTGTGAAAGGCAACAAAATGGCCATAGACCGGGACCGCAAAATGTCCCAGGCGCGCAGGAAGCGCGACTGGAAAAAACAGATTGAATTGTCAATCGACCCGGAAAAAGCCAGGGCTTACAGGGCGTCTTCGAAACCTGACCTTTTTGATGTCTGTACCATGTGCGGAAAATACTGTTCGATCAAACTGATGGAACAGTGCTTATAATTTAAGTCAAACTTGCGGGTGTAATTCAATGGTAGAATGGCAGCTTCCCAAGCTGTCTATGGCGGTCCGATTCCGCTCACCCGCTTTGGAATTGTAAATGAAAAAATATCTTTTCGCTTTTCTTTTCGCCGCTTTGGCTTTTTCTTTCATCGGATGCGCGACTGTCCCGCCTGTCGCGCCCCCTAAGCCGCCGGTCTCCGGAACACCGGGGACATACCACCGCGTGGAAAAGAAGGAAACTCTTTGGAGAATATCCAGGATGTATAACATAGATATTGACGAATTGGCGAAGGTAAACCATATATCCGACGCCACAAGCATAGAGGTCGGCCAGCTTATCTTTATCCCTCAGGCGCAAAAACCCGCGCCCGTACAGACTGTCTGCGCTTTACCGGGAGAGGAATTTATCTGGCCCCTGAGAGGCAAGGTCATCGGGCAATTCGGGCAGAACTACAATGACATGCTCAACAAAGGATTGAACATCCAGCCTTACAGGAGTTTAGACGTTGTCGCCTCACGCAGCGGGAAAGTGGCTTTTTATGACGATAATTTCCTTACTTTCGGAAAAACCGTGATCATAGACCACGGTGACGGGTTTTTCACAGTTTACTCGAGGAACTCTGAAGTTTTCGTGAAAGCGGGGGACCTGGTCCAAAAAGGCAATATCATAGCAAAAGCGGGCCAGGCGGGAAAAGACAAAAATACTTATCTGCATTTCGAAATAAGGAAAGGTTCTTCGGCGCAAAATCCCTATTTTTACCTGCAACGCTAGGATAAATAATGGAATCGCATACCGCAAAAGACATATTTTTCGGCCGTAAGGCGTACCTCGAAGTCCTGGAGAAACGCATCCTGGCTTTAAAAGACGGCTACCGCCAGAATATCGCGATCATCGGGGACGAACTCGTGGGAAAGACTTCCATTGTCTTTAACTTCCTTAATAACTTTTACGATAACCGTTTTATCATGCTGTACCTGGAAGCCCGCCCAGAATCCGTAGCTTCATTCGGTAAAAGGTTCATAGCGGTATTACTCTACAATTTTTTAAACAACGGCGGGGTAAACACGAAGGAAGACCTGGAGTTTCTGGTCAACAAAGCCGAGACCTATATCCCTAAAACTGTGGGAAAAATAAAGGCGCTTCTTGCGGACCTGGACAAAAAAAAGAAAGAGAATATTTTCGCGGAGCTCCTGTCGCTGTGCGAAACCATACATGAAGAAACGCAAAAATTCTGCGTGGTAATATTCGACGAATTTCATAACCTGGAAAGCCTGGGGCTGAAAAAGCTCTACGCCGAATGGTCAAAGACCCTCATCTCACAGAAAAACACCCTTTACATCATCATAAGCTCTTTTAAATTCAAGGCGTCAAATATCCTTTCCAGGGAATTAAGCCTTTTGTTCGGCAATTTCGAAGTGATCAATGTGGAGCCGTTCGACATAAGGGCTACCGAAGGATACCTGGAATATACCGGCTGCGTTTCAAATATAAACGGCGCTTTAAAAGATTTCATCGTCCATTTTACCGGCGGCTATCCGTTCTACCTGCAGGTGCTCGCTGACTGCCTCCTGAAATCGCCTGAACCTGACCTGTTGGATATACTGGAAAACCTGCTTTTCGAACCCTCCGGGATATTAAACCAGCGTTTTTCCAATTGCCTTAAGCGTTTCCAGGAAACCCCGCAGGACCAGCAATACGTGGAGGTCCTTTACCTTATCTCGGAAGGCCACAACAAAACCAAAGACCTCGCCCACATCCTGCGTAAGAATAAAAAAGAACTCGACCTGAAAGTCAATAAACTCCTGGAGATGGATGCCGTCAGCCGCAGCGGAGACTTCCTGAAAATAAACGACCGGATATTCAGTTTCTGGCTCAAATTCGTTTATCAAGGCAAATTAAATTCCCTTACTTTCGACGCCAAGAACCAAAAAGCGCTTTTCAGGCAGAAGATAGAGGCCATGATCCGCGAATTCATCCTGAGCGCGAAAAAACCGATCATTGAGAGGATGTCTGAGCTGCTCCATCTTTTCGGAGACGACCAGATCCAGATAGAACGCAAAAAACTTAAACTTAACCATTTCCGGGAAATAAAATCCCTTGAATTCGGATCAAGCAGCATAAAAGAAGGGCTGATCTGCCGCTCCACTGACAGCCTCTGGATAATCGCCCTGAAACACGATATGCTGACGGAAGAAGATATAACGGAATTCTCCAGGGAATGCAAGAAATACCGCCACAAACTGCAGAAGAGAATAATCGTTACGCTGCGCGATATTGACGCCAACAGCCGCTTGAAGGCGATCCAGGAAAAAATAACCACCTGGGACATAAACAACGTAAACCAGATGCTGGACCTTTTCGCCAAGCCCAGGATCATAGCTTAGGTCTTTATGAAAATTTCTGTCATATCGGATACGCATATACCTGAACGCGCCAAGGAAATACCCTCAGAAATAATGGGAGCGCTTAAGGGGTCGGACATGATCATCCACGCCGGAGACCTGGTGGACTTATCGGTCCTTGCCCAATTAAAAACCATATGCGGCAATGTAAAAGCTGTATGGGGCAATATGGACCCTCAGGAAGTAAGAAAGAAGCTGCCCGAAAAAGAGCTGATAAAAATAGGCAGCCACAAGATAGGCGTTATGCACGGGTACGGCCCCGCGGAAAGGCTTTTGGATACGGTAAGCGCGGCTTTTAAAGGCGACGGCGCGGATATCATCATATTCGGCCATTCCCACCAGAGCCTGAACAAAAAGAAAGACGGTATACTTTTCCTTAATCCCGGGAGCCTGACCGACACGATATTATCCAAATACAACTCTTACGGGGTACTGGAAATAGACGAAAAGAGCCAAAAAGTGGAAGCGAAAATAATCAAACTTTAGGAAAACTTATTTATGGATAAACTCTGGGCGCCGTGGAGAATAAAATATTTAAGGGCAAAGAAGGATAAAAAATGCATCTTTTGCAATAATGAACGGGGTTTCGCGGATAAAAACCTCATTTTTAAAACCAAACTTTCCCGCTGCGTCTTGAATATTTTTCCTTATAATAACGGCCATCTCATGGTCGCGCCCGCCAGGCATACCGGGGACATATCGCTTTTAAAAGAGGAGGAAGCCCTGGACCTGCTCAAAGCTGTAAACCGGGCGAAGAAGCTGTTGGACAAGGTGTTAAAACCCCACGGCTATAATATAGGCATAAATATCTCTGAATCCGCGGGGGCCGGCATTCCCGGGCATCTCCATGTGCATATCGTGCCGCGCTGGAAAGGGGATACTAATTTTATGCCGGTTATCTACAATACAAAAATATTATCGCAGTCGCTTTCAGAACTGCAAAAACAACTTAAAAATGCTGACTCAGCCTCAAATTAAGGAATTCGAGGATAAATTTCTTTCGCCCTACGCGATGAAGAGCGCGGACTCAAAGGGCAGGGTGCATCCTGAAAAGACCCACCCTTACCGCTCGGCCTATCAGCGCGACCGCGACAGGGTAATACATTCAGCCGCTTTCAGAAGGCTGGAGTATAAAACCCAGGTTTTTGTAAACCACGAAGGCGATTATTACCGCACCAGGCTCACCCATACGCTGGAAGTGGCGCAGATCGGCAGGACAATCGCTTCCGCTTTAAGATTGAACATGGACCTGGTGGAAGCTATCGCGCTTGCCCATGACCTGGGCCACACGCCGTTCGGACATTCCGGAGAGGACGCCCTCAATGAATTGATGGCGAAAGAAGGCGGGTTTAACCACAACCTGCAGGGCTTAAGAGTCGTAGACCTCCTGGAAGAAAGATACCCCGATTTCCCCGGGCTCAACCTTACCTGGGAAGTAAGGGAAGGCATCGTAAAACACTCTTCACAATTCGATAAAGCCACGGTAATAAAAGAACTGGCCCCTAATGAGTCGCCTACCCTGGAAACCCAGGTAGCGGATATAGCCGACGAAATCGCCTATGACAACCACGACCTTGACGACGGGCTGACTTCCGGGCTGCTAAAGGACCAGGACTTAGAGCAGCTTGCGATCTGGGAAAACATTAATAAGGTAATTTCAAAAAATTATGCTAAAATAGATGAGGAACGGAAGAAATATTTGATCATCCGCTCTCTCATAGACATGCAGGTTACCGACCTTATCCGCGAAACGGAAAAAAGGATAAGTTCGCTTAAGCTCAAGAATTACCTTGACGTAAAAAAAGCGGGTAAAAAAATAGTCGGCTTTAGCAGGGAAATGCAGGAAATGCGTAAACCCCTGCGCGGGCTTTTGATCGAAAAACTTTATCATCATTACAGGGTCACCCGCATGAGCAACAAAGCAAAACGTTTCATCCACGAATTATTCGACCTTTATGTGGAAATACCCACGGCATTACCGCCGCAGATACAAAAAAGGATACCCACGTACGGCAAAAGAAGAGTTGTCTGCGATTATATCGCAGGCATGACAGACAGGTATGCACTAGATGAATACAAAAAATTATTTGACCCCTACGAAAAAGTATAAAACATTAATTTCCTCCATACACAGCATTTACCGGCTGGTCAACTCCACTTTTGAATTAAAGGACCTTGTCTGCCGGCTCTCCAGGCTCATCTGCCAGATGTTGAATGCCCGCTACTGCTCGATCGTGATACTGGACTCCTCCAAGCAATTCTCGACCTTAAAATGCACCGTAGTCGACAAACAGAAATTCGTCATCGACAAAAAACAAAAGATCGCCAACCGCCTGGAAAAAAGGGTCATAAAGACGTTTGCCACCATTAGAAACGAGCATCTCATGGCGCTGCCGCTTGTTTCGGAAGACATCATGGGAATTATCATCATAAAACGCGACAAAACCAAACGCGTTTTCGAAAGGCACGAACAGGAAATACTTATGACCCTGCTTGAGCAGGCGATGATAGGCATCAAGAACCTCCAGCTTTACGAGGAACAGCAGAAAATAATATTCGGCTCCATAAAATCGCTTGTCACATTACTGGATAAGCGGGTCCCGCAGGAATACACGCATTCCCCTTATTTCGGCAGGCTGGTCAGGACGATCGCGCAGGAAATGCAGCTCGACGAAAAACAAGTGGAAAGTATAGAATACGCGAGCCTCTTGCATGACGCGGGAAAAGCCGATATACCGATTGAGATCCTCACCAAAACCACAAAACTCACCGCCCATGAGATCAATATCATCAAGCGCCATCCGGTAAAGGGAGTGCAGATATTAAGGCATTTCCAGATACTAAAACCCGTAATACCGATCATAATGCACCATCATGAAAAATATGACGGCACGGGATATCCTTCAAGATTAAAAAAAGGCCAGATCCCCCTTGGCGCCCGCATCATGGCGGTAGCGGACGCTTTCGAAGCCATGGTATATGGAAGGCCTTACCGGGAGAGGGTGGATATAGATTTCGCCGTCAAAGAGATAAAAAAGAAAAGCGGCTCGCAGTTCGACCCGAGGGTAGTCGACGCGTTTTTAAAAATAATCAATAACACGCGTAAAAAATACTTGCATCTGAAGAAGTAAGCAAGATATAATAATTATTATGGAAATAAAAGCCCACTCGCAATTAGAATTATTTTCTCAGGTAAAAGGAACCGGCGCCACACAAGCCGGCTCCGGGAATTCTTTTTTTACTTTTATACGCAGCTACGAAAAAATAGTCTTTATACTTATCGGCTTTATAATCACGGGGGCGGTCGCCTTTTGCATCGGGGTTGAAAAAGGCAAGAGCCTTGATTCCGTAGTCAGCGCGCCTTTGCCCAGGCAGCAGGCGGTCGAGCAAAAAACCATTCCAATCGCGCCTGTTCAAACAAAAACCGAAATTCCGGCCGCGGTGCAGGCGGCCCCGGTCCAAATCGCTACTCCCGCGAAACCTAAAGAAACCGCTTTGCAAGGCTACATCATACAGATAGCTACTTATCAGAACAAGACTTCCGCGCAGAAAGAAGCGGAGATCCTTAAAAGAAAAGGATTTTCTTCTTCTGTTTTGGCGAAAAGCGGATATAATATAGTCTGCGTTGGGAATTTCTCGAACAAAGAGCAGGCAAAATCAACATTAACAGAACTAAAAAAACAGTATCGAGACTGTTTCATAAGGAGGTTGTAAGAAAATGTCAATTCATCCATCACTGCGCGCAGCGGACAAAAACAAAAAGCAGAAATCAGTATTAAAACGCATCGAACGCCTTAAGATGATGGCGGAAAAAGAAGAATGGAAAGAAGGCGACAGCGTATTCGGGCTGCCAAAGATTAAGACCGTAAGGATCAAGATCAAGAAAGAAAAAGCTGAAAAAGCGACAGAAACCGCAACGGGCGCAGCACCGGCAGCTGAAGGAGCCGCAAAAGCTCCGGCCGCCAAAGGAACCCCCGCGAAAACCCCGGAAAAGAAATAAATGCTTAAAGCGTTAAAAATATTAACCTTTGCGCTGCTGATCATTTCCTGCCCGTTTATATTGCTGGCGGCTGATTTCAAGGCGTTCTTAGGCGAAGTGAGCTCCGACAACATAAATTTGCGCTCCAATTCCACGGTAAGTTCGGAAGTGATATACAAATTACACAAGGGAGAACAGGTTTATGTCGCCGGAGAGCTTTACGAATGGTATAAAGTAAAATTACCGAAAAGCGCGCCATCTTTCATAAAAAAAGAGCTGGTGGCGCCTATAAACAGCAATGCCGCAAAAGTAGACAGGGACACCGTGAACATAAGGCTTGGGCCAAACGAATCTTCCGCGATACTGGGAAAGGCCCACCGCGATGAACTGGTGAATATTTTGCAGGACTCAGGGGCATGGTACAGGATCGAGCCCATCGATAACAGCTTCGGATGGGTAAATAAAAAATTTGTAAGGCTCACCCAGGCGCCCGCTAAAAAAGAGGAACCCCTAAGCGCCGCCGCAGCCGCAAAAACCGTTGAACTGAATAAAACCGCAGCTCAAAACCCTTCTGAACCTCAAGCCGTTGTTATTTACGAAGGAGTAATCCATCCTTACGGAAAAGTATTCTTCAGGACAGCCACCCATAAACTCGTCATGAAAGACAATACCGTATTGTACCTGAAAGGGAACAAACAGGTATTAAACGCCGTCCTTTACCGTAAAGTAAAGATCGTGGGTAAATTTATCGGCGACCCCAATCAAAAGAATCCCATTATCGAAGTCGAGAAAATAGAGGCGTTAGATTGAGCATAGTTCTTCACACGCTGGTTTTCGCCGTTTCTTTCGGTTTATTGATCGTCGCTATGACTTTCCATGAATTCGCGCACGGATGGACAGCTTACAAGCTGGGGGATTCAACGGCCAAAGATTCAGGCAGGCTCACCCTCAATCCTTTAGCCCATATCGACCCCTTAATGACGATACTGCTTCCGCTGTTCCTCTTTATAAGCACTAACGGGCGGTTTGTATTCGGAGCCGCCAAGCCTGTGCCGGTAAATTTCATGGCGCTCAGGAACCCCAAAAGGGACATTATCTGGGTCGGATTAAGCGGACCGGCGGCTAATTTTCTTTTAGCAGTTTTACTTACCGTTTTAAAAAAGTTCCTTCCGCCGCTTGAATATATTAATTTTATCCTCGAGAATCTGATCCTCATAAACGTGGTGCTCGGAGTGTTCAATCTCATCCCCATTCCCCCGCTTGACGGTTCAAGGGTGGTAATGGGCATACTGCCAAGAGGACTGGCTTACGTTTACGCGAAGATAGAACCTTTTGGATTTATAATAATAATGGGGTTGTTGTGGCTGGGGGTATTCAACATTATCGTCTGGCCCTTTGTCGATGCGATCGTAAACCTGTTAAATTCTTTAATTAAATAAACTTTAGCTAATTATGAAAACGACAAAAGTAAACCTGAAAGAACGTTCCTACAATATAGTAGTAGGCAGGAACATCATAAATTCCCTGGGCAGGGCCATAAAAAAACTGGGCTTAGGGTCCGACGCCTATGTGGTCACCAACGCCACCATAAAGAATAAATACGGGCCGCTGGTAAACAAGGTTTTAAGCGGCGAGGGTTTAAATGTAAAGTTCAGGCTGGTAGCGGACAGCGAAAAAAGCAAATCCCTTGAGACAGCTTACCCGCTCTTAAAAGATATCGCCGTTTTCGACAAAAAGAAAAAGCTGTTCATAGTAGCGCTCGGCGGAGGAGTAATAGGGGACCTTTCCGGGTTCATCGCCTCTATTTACAGAAGGGGCACGCCTTACATAAACATACCCACGACACTTCTTGCCCAGATAGATTCCGCGATCGGAGGCAAGACCGCGGTGGACTTAAAAGAAGGAAAGAACCTCGTAGGCTCGTTTTATCAGCCGGCCCTGGTATACAGCGAAATAAACTTCCTCAAGAGCCTCGACAAAAGGCAGTTGCGCGCGGGGCTGTCGGAAGCGATCAAATACGCGGTAATACGTGACCCCGTGCTTTTCGCCTACCTGGAAAAGAAACATAAAAGTGTATTGTCGGCTGACAGCCGCGCCCTTGAATTCATAGTCAACCGCTGCAGCTCTATCAAAGCGGGCATAGTCAGCCTCGATGAAAAAGAAAAAAAAGGATTAAGGACTATTTTGAATTTCGGCCACACAGCAGGCCACGCGATAGAAGCCGCCGGAGGATACAAAAAGTATAATCACGGGGAAGCTGTAGCCTTAGGCATGCTTGTCGCCGTAAGCATAAGTAAGATGCTGGGGCTTACGGATGAAAAGGCCGTACGCAGGATAGAAAACCTCGTTAAAGCCGCGGGGCTGCCGGAAAAAATAAAGGCAATAGCGCTAAATGATATAATAAAAGCCCATTATTACGATAAGAAATTTTCCGGAGCGCAGAATAAATTCGTGCTTATAAAGGGAATAGGTAAAACGCAGATAGTCAGGAATATCCCGTTAAAAGTTATAACTGATTCGATAAAGGAAAGATATTAAACAGGCTGGTTATTTGGTGTAGGAGTAAAGCACGATAGGTTTGCCGTCAGACTCTAAATCCACCTCGTCAAGAGTGATCTTACCGACAGTAGCGCCTTCCACAGTATCGCCTTCCTTAACAATGGTGTTGTTTATAATCGCGTAGCATTCATTACCGGAAAGGAATACGCCGTTCAAAACGTAGCTTGAACCGGAATTGCCGGACGGCACAGGCTTGTTTTCTTTCGCCGCGGCTTTCTTGGGAACTGAAACGGTGAAAGGTTTTTTCGCGGGAGAAGCGGCGGTAGATTTTTGCGCGGGCAGTTTTATCGAAGAGGGAAGCATATTAGTCAACTTAAGGTTTTTATGGTTGCCTGTAAAAAGCGGGATGACAAAATTAAAGACCGCGGCAGCGCATAAAAGCCCGCCAAAAACAACGAGGAAATAAACCAGGAAAACCGGCAACTTTGGTTTCGGTTTTACGGGAGAGGGTGATCCGTTATTTTGATTGATCGTATTATTAGTGTCCATAGCGTTATCAATTATTATAACAAAAACATTTTATTTGTAAAGCCTAATCTATCGCAATATATTTGACAAATGGCATTTATATGTTATAATTTTTTAAAGAGCAAGAAGCCACGGCTTACTCTTTAAATAAAAAGGTAAGTATGGCACCCAGATGGGAAGAAAAGAGGCGCTTTCCCCGCACGAAGTTGACAAGCACGCTGCGTTATCAGTTAAGAGGAAGCTCTGAGTACAACAGCGCCGCGAGCGAGAATGTAAGTGAAGGGGGGATGGCCTTTATAAATAATAGATTCATCCCCAGCCAAACTTCGTTAATGCTTGAGATAAACGTTCTGTCCAAAGTATTAACTCCCATCGGAAAAATTTCCTGGTCTTCTTACATTCCCCATACTGACAGGTACAGGATGGGCGTGGAATTTCTGGAGATGGACCCTAAAGATAAAGAATATCTTTCGGATTTTATAGATATGCAATTGGAAACAGTTTAAAGGAGGATTGAAAAATAAAATGGCAGCTGAAGAGACTAAAACCGCAGGCGCGACCGAAGCTAAACCGGCAGTGGAAAAACAGACCAACTGTTTGGGTTGCAATAAACCTTTGAAGAAAATAAAAATATATTACCGTAACGGTAAATTTTTCTGTACAAAAAAATGCTGGCGTTTAATGCTAGATAAAGCAAAAGAAGAGAAGAAACAATGAAAACCGCAAAAGCAGAAAGAAGGCTTCACCCCAGGATCCAGCACGAACTTCCGCTTAAAGTCATAGCGAACGGATATGATTTCGCCACCTACAGCCAGAATATAAGCTGCGTGGGCGCTTACTGCCACATCGGAAAATATGTTCCCCCGTTCACCAAGGTCATGATCAAGATGGCCTTCCCGGGCACCGACAAAAAAAGCTCTAAATCAGCCAACTGCGTGGAATGTAAAGGTGTTATCGTCCGGACCGAAGACGTGGAAAACGGCGGATACAATATCGCTATATTTTTTAACGGGATCACTGATGCCTGCCGCCAGAAAATATCCAGTTATATATCCAGGATCTTGCCGCAGTGCCCTTCCGCAAGCAGAATCTAAAACCAGATTTTGCCCTGTAATACCACCAGTATGGGTAAAATAAAAAAACAGCCCAAGGTCAAATTAGTCGCCGGTTTCATCTTTAAACAGGAAGATACCTACAAAAAGGCAAAATCCTCCCTTGAAAAACTTTTCGGCGAAGCCGATTTTGAAAGCCCGGAGATCGCCTTTATCCACACCGATTATTATGAAAAAGAGTTCGGCAAGAGCCTTAAAAGAAGGTTCTTAAGCTTCAGGAAACTGGTAAGCCCTGACTCCTTACCCAAAATAAAGCTCCTCACCAATAGAATAGAAAACAAGCTGTCCCGGGAAGAAAAAAGGCTCATCAATATAGACCCCGGCTACGTGGACATGGCGAAATTAGTCCTGGCTTCCACTAAAGACTTCAGCCACAGGATATATCTTTCGAAGGGAATATTCGCGGAGATAACTCTTTGCTTCCGGGGCGACACTTTCAAAACCTGGGAGTGGACTTACCCTGACTACAGGACCCGGGAATACATAGAGATCTTCAACAAGATTAGAGAATCCTACATCTCTCAAATCAGGGACACCCTTTAAACCAATAATGTACCCCTCATACCTTGAAGCTTACAATAATGGAAAATTGAAAGAAACGCAGGAAACAGCGTTTAAAATGCTGGAATCCTGCCGGATATGCCCGCGCAAATGCGGCGTAAACCGCCTGAAAAACGAAAAAGGAT
The DNA here is from genome assembly GCA_028719045.1 of Candidatus Omnitrophota bacterium. Next base: position 12,768 of record JAQULD010000032.1, read on the forward strand.
TCTGCAAAACAGGCTTATTGCCTAAAGTATGCAGTTTTATGGCCCATCACGGGGAAGAACCGCCCGTCTCCGGTGAACGCGGCTCAGGCACGATCTTTTTTTCCAACTGCAATATGGCCTGCCTATATTGCCAGAATTACGAATTCAGCCAGTTAGAGCAGGGGAGAGAAGCGGAATTCGAAGAGCTGGCTAAATTCATGCTCGAGCTCCAGGCAATGGGCTGCCATAATATAAACCTGGTCACCCCTACGCACGTGATGCCGCAGATACTAAAAGCCCTGACAATAGCTATCCCTCAGGGATTAAAAATTCCCCTGGTATATAATACCGGCGGATATGAACTGGCGGAAATGATAAAAATGCTTGAAGGGATAGTGGATATATATCTTCCGGACGCCCGCTACGCTGACCCGGAATTATCCTTAAAATACTCCAATGCCCCTGATTACCCGAAGCACAACCGGCAAGCGTTAAAAGAAATGCACAGGCAGCAAGGTGTCGCGCAAATGGACCATGAAGGCATAATCAAAAAAGGGCTGATCATAAGGCACTTAGTGCTTCCAAACCGGATATCCGGGACAGAAAAAATAATGGAATTTATAAGCAAAGAGCTTTCCCCTGAAACCTATATAAGCCTGATGAGCCAATACCTGCCGTATCATAAAGCGAACCAATTCAAAGATATTTCCCGGAGGCTGACTGACAAGGAATACGATGAGGCAAAAGAGATAATGCGGGAATACGGCCTGGATAACGGCTGGATACAGGAATCATTCGGGCTTGAGCGGTTCGCGGGGGTAAACATAAAACCGAGATTAAAAGCGGGGGAAGAAAATAAAAAAGAATAACCGTATTTTAAGGGCATTGCGCTTGATTTATTTAAAACTTTTCAGGATTAACGACAGCCCGCAAAGGATAGCCCTTGGTTTTGGGATCGGAGTATTCCTGGGCATTATGCCCGGGACAGGCCCGATCGCCGCGTTGCTACTTGCCTTTGTTTGCAGGGTAAACCGGGCAAGCGCGCTCCTGGGGAGCCTCCTGACAAATACCTGGTTAAGCCTGGCCACATTCTTCTTGTCAATAAAAATCGGCTCTGTTATACTGGATTTAAATTGGCACAAAGTCCAGGATAACTGGCTCCTGTTCATAAAAAGTTTTCACTGGCAGCAATTGTTTAAATTGTCAGTCCTGGAAATGATACTGCCGGTACTGATCGGCTATCTTGTAATATCATTTTGCCTGGGATTGTTAGCTTATTTAACCGCGCTTGTAATATTAAACATAAAGAAAAGGGGAAAGTGACCTATGCGTTTATTCGGAAGAAGATCGATCATTGAGCGGATCAAAACAAAACCCAAGACCATAAAAAGAATTTACCTGCAGGAAGGGCTGTCGCGCCCGGAAGTGACAAACCTGGCGAGAAAGCATAACGTTTACTTCGAAATCCTGCCAACACACAGGTTCCTGCAGCTGGCGCAAAAAGCGCACGCCCAGGGTGTGATCGCTGAAGTAACCGATTTCGAATACAGCGATTTTGACGACATTATCGCCGAGAAAAGCAAACCTACTTTGATCTGCCTGGACAGGATCAACGACCCGCAGAACCTGGGAGTCATTTTAAGGAACTGCGCCTGTTTTGGCGGGTTTTGCGTGGTTTTGCCGAGGCACGAATCCGTGGAAGTTACTGAGGCCTCGATAAAAGTGGCCAGCGGAGCGGAAAATTACGTTCCTGTGTGCCTGGTGACAAATTTATCATT
>JAQULD010000033.1 GCA_028719045.1 Candidatus Omnitrophota bacterium
GAAACTCCAGGTTCAAAATATGATAAGGCTAAAGAGCTGGGAGTGAAGATCATCGATGAAAACCAATTCAAGGAGCTGTTAAAATGAGTAAAACGCGTTTATGCGGATATCATGCTTTTGTTTTGAAATGCGCGAGTTTTTTCTGCGCGGCCTGCCTGCTTATTTCCGCGTCAGGATGCGAGGCGCTTGTGAAAAAATTTACGCGTAAGCCAAAAAAAGAAAATCTTCCCAAGGAGGAACTGGTGCTGGCGCCCGAAGAATATAAAGCCCCGGTTATCCCCTCGGAAGAAGCCTACCGCCAGTATTTTTTGTTCTGGAAATCCTGGCAGGATGAGCTTATCGATTCGCTTTCCCTGCAGTCCATGAACCATAAAAAGCAGGTCAGTTGTTCCGAGGAAGCCATAAAAAACCTGGGGCAGTTGAAGAGTTTCCTCAAAGATGGCAAGCAGGATAAAATGGATAAATATATCGCGCGCCTGACAAGCCTAAGGAATGATATCGCCAAAGACGTCTATGGAGTCAATGTGGTTTCAAACCGCCAGACAGCGGAGCTTCTCAAGAGCGAAATAATGCGCGACCTTTCTATCAATAAAATAAAAGGTGACCTGAAATGATACTGGAAGTCGTAAGGGTCGGCGAATTGCTGGTCAATTGTTACGTGCTTGCTTCTTCCGGAAACTGCGGCGCCGTGATCATCGATCCGGGGGATGATGAGGATAAGATCAGGGCGGCTTTAAATAAGCACGGGTTAAAACCGGCTTTAGTGGTTAACACGCACGGCCATTTCGACCACATAGGCTGCGATGACAGGTTCGGCGTGCCGGTTTTAATACACAGCCGGGACGTTTTTCTTTTAAAAGATCCCGGGGCAAACCTGCCGTTTGAACTGCCGCGCCAGATAAGCGTGAACGCCGAAATCAGGGCCGTGGAAGACGGGGAAATAATCGATTCTGACGGCGTGCGGCTGGAGGTTATACATGTCCCCGGGCATACCCCGGGCGGCATAGCCCTGCGCCTCATTTCTTCAAAAGAAAATATTCTATTCAGCGGGGATTCTTTGTTCCGTAACAGCATCGGCAGGGCGGATTTTCCCGGCGCGGATGAAGAAACGCTGATCAGTTCTATCAAGTCGAAGTTATTGGTATTGCCTTCCGATACCGTTGTTTATCCCGGCCACGGGCCGTCTTCGACGATAAAACATGAAAAAGAAAATAACCCGTTCTTAATCCAGGGGTAAGCTGCCATGCAGGAATTAATCGAAGCTTTCTTGAATTATCTTTCGGTGGAACGCGGGTTATCCCAGAACACGATCGTTTCCTACAGGAAGGACCTGTTTTTCTTCGGGGATTATCTTAAAGGCTGTTCCATAGATAATTTTTCCAAAGCCGGCAGGAACGATATTTCAAACTTCATGTTTTACGAAAAGGACAAGGGGCTGGGGGTAAATTCCATTTCCCGCCGCCTGGCCGCGATAAGGATGTTTTTCAGGTTCCTGGTGCGTGAAAGGATCCTCAAAGCCGATCCCACCGCTTTGATCGATTCTCCGAAATTATTCAAAAAGATCCCCGAAACGCTTTCTTTCGAAGAAGTCGAGGCGTTACTAAGCCAGCCCAATATAAAGAATAAACAGGGCGTAAGGGATAAAGCGATCTTAGAGACGCTTTATGCCACGGGCATGCGCGTTTCGGAAGTGGTGCATTTGAAAAAAGACGACGTGAATTTGGAAGTGGGGTTTTTGCGTTGTATCGGCAAAGGCAATAAGGAACGTGTTATCCCTCTGGGCAAGAAGGCGGTCGCCGCCATTAACAGGTACCTGGAGGTGACCCGGCCTTATTTAACGAAAGGAAAAGAATCGGAATTCCTGTTCTTGAACCGCTTCGGGACAAAAATTTCCAGGCAGTCTTTATGGAAGATCATTAAAAGGCACGCGAAGTCCGCGCGGATAAAAAAACCGATTAAACCCCATATCTTAAGGCATTCATTCGCCACGCACCTTTTGGAAAGAGGAGCGGACCTGCGTTCTGTCCAGGAGATGCTCGGGCATTCGAACATTTCCACGACCCAGATCTACACGCATATAAACAAGGACAGGCTAAAGACTATCCACAGGCTGTTTCATCCAAGGCCTTAGGTTTAAATAAAGAGCAAAGGGAATTCTTAAATGAAAGAATATTTAAAAAAGCTGCCCGATGAAATCTTAAAGCTGATAGAGCTGGCCGGTAAAACTTCGGAAGCCATGGGCTGTGATTGTTATGTTATCGGGGGATTTGTGCGCGACCTGATCCTTAGAGTGGATAACTTTGACCTTGATATCGCGGTCGAAGGTGACGGCATCGCTTTTGCCGGGAGATTAGCGAAAGAACTTGGCGCCAAGCTCGTTACGCACCGCAGGTTCGGCACGGCTACCATCGCCCTTAAACATCACTTAAAAATAGACGTCGCCACTACCCGCAGGGAATTTTACCCTGAACCGGCGAGCCTGCCCGTTGTTTCTTCCGGAAGCCTTAAGGATGATTTAGCCAGGAGGGATTTTACCATCAATTCGCTGGCCATATCCATAAACGGCAGCGAATTCGGAAAGCTGGTGGACATTTTTGGCGGCGCCGGGGATATCGCCGGGAAAAAGGTGCGGGTATTGCATAATTTAAGCTTTATAGACGACCCCACCAGGATTTTACGCGCGGTCCGTTTCGAAAAAAGATACGATTTCAGTATCGAGAAAAACACGCTGGGCCTTCTTAAAAGCGCGGTTAAGCAGGGTATGCTGGAAAAAGTGGAACCGCAGAGGCTGCGCGACGAACTTATACTGATGCTTAAAGAAAAGTTGCCTTTTAAGTGCCTGTCGCGCCTGGAGAAACTGTGCGGATTTAAGTTTATAAACAGCCGCTTGAAACTTAAAAACACTTCTTACGGATTATTCCATGCTATAGACCGCCAGGTCGATTGGTATAGAAAAGAGCATCATCACCGCAGGCACCTGGATGGGTGGTTGGTCTATCTTATGGCGCTCCTGGACGGCCTGGATGCCGGGCAGGCGGACGCGGTCTGTAAAAAATTCGTTTTCCGCAAGGGAGAGGAAAAAAGGCTGTTAAGTTCTAAAACGCTGGACAAGAAAATGATCGGTTTGTTGAGTAAGCCCGAAGTGGCCCCGAGCAGGGCCTTTAAGATGCTTGAGCCGCTAAGTTACGAGGTGATACTTTTTATGCGCGCCCGCTACGAAAATCCTAATCTGCGCAGGCATATCGATGATTTTCTTAACTTTCACAACGGTACCAGTATTTCCATTTCAGGCCATGACCTGAGGCACCTGGGGATAGCGCCCGGTCCGTGTTACCAGGACATTTTCTTCAAAGTGCTCAATGCCAAGCTGGACGGTAAAATAAAAACTAAAGAGGAGGAGCTGGAATTTGTAAAAAAAATGATCAAGGGCAAGGATCGCGATCGATGAACGTATAGCGGTTTTTCCAAAGAAAGGAAACAGACATGTTAAGACGGGAAAAAGTGCAGGAAGCGTTACAAAGGGAAGTCAGCAGTATAATTCAGACGGAATTAAAAGACCCGCGCCTCGGGTTCGTCACCATCACCAAGGCCGAGATCACGCCGGATTTGCGCCACGCGAAGGTGTTTTTCAGCGTCCTGGGTAAAGATCAGGATTATAAAAAAACCCAAGAGGCCCTCGATTCCGCGCTGGGGTTTATCCGTAAATTAGTCACCGAGAGAATTAATTTGAGGTTTTCTCCGGAGATCCTTTTCAGGGAAGACAGGGCTTCCGAATATTCCTGCCGCATAGAGGAAGTCCTAAACGAGATCAAGGAGCAAAATGAGCCTAAAAAAAGCGATAGAGTTCATAAAGAAAAGAAATAATTTCTTAATTACCAGCCACACCAATATGGAAGGCGATGCCCTGGGTTCCGAACTGGCTTTTTACCGCCTGGTTAAAAAACTGGGCAAGAACGCCTGCGTGGTAAATGACGACGTCGTTCCCTACGGGTACGAATTCCTGCCGGAAACAGGGGTCATAAAAAGATACAAAGGGGGCAAGTCGAATGTGAAATTTGACGCGGTCACCGTCCTGGATTGCTCTGATTTAAAAAGGACAGGAGAGGTCTATACCCTGAATAAAGAGAATAAGCCGGTCCTTAATATAGACCATCATATCAGCAATGTAAAGTTCGGGGAAACAAATTGGATCGAGCCGTATGCCGCTTCATGCACGCAGATGATTTATAAGCTCTACAGGAAAATGAAGGTCCCCCTGGACCGGGATACCGCTTTGCTTCTGTATGTCGGAATAGTCACCGACACCGGGTCTTTCCGTTATTCCAACACCACTCCCGAAACCCACAAAGCGGCAGCCGAACTGCTTAAATTCGGCCTTGAACCGCCGAAGATCTACAAGAACATACATGAAAACATACCGTATGAGGATATGAAGTTCTTAAGCAGTATACTGCCGCATATGAAACGCTCAGCCGGAGGAAGGATCGCCTGGTTTGAGCTCAGGAAAGAAATTTTCAGGGGACACAAAAAATTGTCCTTTGATCTTTCCGAGGAGATATTGGCTTTTGCCCGTTCCATCAAAGGCGTGGAAGTGGCGATCCTTTTCAAGGAGAACCTTAAAACCGCAAATGAGGTAAGGGTCAATTTAAGGTCGCAGGGCAAGGTCGACGTGAATGAAGTCGCGCGCGCCTGCGGCGGCGGCGGGCACAAAACCGCCAGCGGCTGCACGGTACTCGGCAGGATGGAAGAAGTCCGGGACCGGGTTTTAAGAAAGATCAAAACGGCGTTCAAGGCGGAAAAATAAATCAGCGCAATATGAAAATAATCCTTCGTCTAAAGGATATAAAAAAATTCAAGGACCCCGTAGTCGCTATAGGGGTATTCGACGGCCTGCATATAGCCCACCAGAGAATATTGAATGAAGCAAAAAAGCAGGCCCTGAGGATAAACGGCAAGAGCCTGGTTTTGACTTTTTGGCCGCACCCCAAAAGGCGTTTCAGCATTTATTCCCTTGCGCATCGCCTTAGGCTGATCTCGGAACTCGGCATAGATGCCTGTGTAGTCATAAAGTTTGATAAGGCGTTTTCCAGGATGAGCCCCGGGGATTTCATAAAAAAGATACTCGCGCAAAGGATCGGCGCGCGTTTTATTTACGTCGGGGAGAATTTCAGGTTCGGCAGGAATGCCGCGGGATCAGTCGAGACACTGGAGGAATTTTCCGGCTTATACGGTTTCAAATTAAAGGTTTTTAAGCCTATGAGATCGGGAGGCCGGAAAATAAGCAGCACTTATATTCGCGAACTGATCATTTCGGGAAAACTCGATAAAGCCAGGCGGCTTTTGTTAAGGCCGGTGAGCGTTTTCGGCAAAGTCATTAAAGGCACGGGCCTGGCCAGGCGCCTCGGGTTTCCTACGGCAAATATTCGCCCGCATCACGAGATACTGCCTCCGCCGGGGATTTACGCCGTCAGGGTGCTCCTGGATGGTCCGGCCCTGAACGGCGCCTGTTATATCGGAATACGCCCCACTTTTAAAGCGCAAAATTTACCGGCAAAGCCTGGAAAACGCGGCCCCCAAAACAATATCGAAGTGCATATTTTTGATTTTAATAAAAATATTTACGGCAGCCTGCTTGAGATACAGTTTATCAAAAAGATAAGGAATGAGCGCCAGTTCTCCTCCCCGGAGCTTCTTATCGAACAGATCAGAAAAGATATAAAATCCGCCCGCGGTATTCTCCTCCACTAAAAACAGCCCTTTTTTACAGGTAAATACCACAATATATGCGTATCCGGCCTTATTTACCCCACTATGCGTTGTATATCAATAAGTTAGGTGAATTTTTGTCTTGACAAGAAAATAAAATTTAACTATACTTGGAATACAAAGTGGTAATAAGTGGAGTAAAGTGGGAGATTAAATATGTTCTACGGCGAATTCAGCCATTCCATAGACCGTAAGGGCCGCCTCATTTTGCCTTCCAAATTCCGGGAGGTAGCGAAGGCTAATTTTATCGAAAAATTCTTTGTCACCCGCGGCCTGGATAAGTGCCTTTTTATGTTCTCGGAAGAGGAGTGGCGGGCGCAGGAGCAGAAATTCAAGGCGGTTTCATTTACCAAACAGGAATCCAGGGTATTTAACCGCCTTTATTTTTCCGGGGCTGTGGAAATTTTCCCGGACAGGCAGGGAAGGATATTGCTTGCCCAGTATTTGAAAGATTACGCCGAGATAAGAAAAGACGTGATGGTCGTCGGCATATCCAACAGGATAGAGATCTGGGCAAAGGATAAATGGGAAGAATTTTACGGAAACTGGCGGCAGTCTTTTGAACAGATCGCCGAGAAATTAATAGAAGCTTAAGTGGAACAGAAATATCATACTCCGGTAATGTTGAAGGAGACTTTAGATTATTTAAACCTTGGGCCCGGCAAGATCATAGTGGACGCGACTATCGGCACAGGCGGACACAGCAGGGCGATCATGGAACGTATTTTACCGGGCGGCAGGCTTATCGGGATAGACCGCGACCAGGAGTCGCTGGATGTCGCCCGCAGCAGGCTGTCTGATTTCGCGGGCCATTGCGATTTTGTTTACGGTAATTTCGCGGAGCTGGACAAGATCCTTTCGTCCCTGGGCGTCAAGAAGATCGACGGTATTGTTTTCGACCTGGGAATTTCTTCGTTCCAGATGGGTAATCCCGAGCGCGGCTTCAGTTTTCAATATGAAGGCCCGCTCGATATGCGTATGGACAGGAACAGCTATATTTCCGCCTACGACCTGGTGAACAACCTTAATGAAGAAGAGATCTCGACTTTGCTCTGGACGTACGGCCAGGAAAGATGGCACAACCGTATCGCGCGTTATCTGGTCCACGAAAGGGAAAAGCACCCTATAGCTACGACCTCGGAATTGGCTGATATTATTGTAAAGGCGATACCTTATAGGTACAGAGGCCACCGTATCCATCCGGCGACCAGGACTTTTCAGGCGGTGCGTATCGCGGTAAACCGGGAATTAGAGGCGTTGGAGGCGTCGGTTGAGAACGCCGTGGGTTTCCTTAATGAAACCGGCAGGATCTGCGTTATATCTTTTCACTCGCTTGAAGACCGCGCGATCAAGTTGACTTTCCGCAGGCTTCGCGCAGCGGGGGCAGTGGAGATAATAACGCCTAAGCCGCTTACGCCGGGGGCGGAGGAAACAGGGGCGAACCCTTCGAGCCGAAGCGCGAAGTTCCGGGTGGCAGAGAAGCAATAAGCGCAAAACTGTTTATCGATATGAGAATGTCAAAATTCTTATTAGCGTCCGGAGTGGTCACCTTTTTATGCCTTCTCTATGTCTGGCAGCAGACCGAGATCCTGCGCCTTGCCTATGTAGGGCAGAAGGACGTTTCCACGTTCCAGGATTTGCTTGATAAGAATTCCGCTTTAAGATATAATCTAAAACGCAATACTTCTTTGACGCATCTCGGCAATAAGGTTTCCGAAACTCAGGATTTCCAGATGCCGGAAACTTACTGCCTCGTTAAATTGAATTCCCCTGAAGAAAATTTAAAGACATCGAATTTTAATTTTACCAGAAAAGAGAATTTGCTGGCCCGTTTATTTTCCATCAAGAGGCAGGCAGAGGCGCAGACTATCGCTCCTTCGCATCGATAATGATTTTTTAGAAGAAAACAGATTAATATACGCCGGGCAAAAACCGTTTATTTAAACTGACAAATATTTGTGTATACCGTAAACTATCGCCGTAGAGCAAAGGCGGTATTTTTAGTCTTTCTGCTATTCCTTCTATCCTGCGTACTGCGCCTTTTTTATATCCAGTTCTTCCGTTCCTCATACCTTGCCGATATAGCTAAAAAACAACAGAACCTCTTTGTGGAATTGGAGCCCCGCCGGGGGAATATTTACGACAGGAACCTTAAGCCGCAGGCGGTTAATCTCGCTTTGGATTCGATTTATACCTGTCCTACAGACCTCGATCAGAAAATCCGGGATAGGATGCTAAAGGAGCTTGTTCCGATCCTGGGAGTGGATTATGAAAATCTGGGAGAAAAACTTTCGCGCAAAAAATCTTTTGTGTGGCTGGCCCGCAAGATCACCCCGCAGCAAAGCGAAGATATCAGGAAATTGAAGATCAAAGAGATAGGTTTTATCAAAGAAAGCAAACGTTGTTATCCGAACGCTTATCTGGCAAGCCACATAATCGGTTTTTCCGGACTGGATAATACGGGCTTAGACGGCATAGAGCTTTGTTTCGATAAATACCTGAAAGGCAAGCCCGGCTGGTCCATGGTTTTAAGGGATGCCCGCCAGAAAAAGCTCGACCTTTCAGACAGGATGGCGGCGCCATTGGACGGCTGCGACCTGGTGCTTACGATCGACGAGGTGATCCAGTATATAGCCGAAAGGGAACTCGATAAGGCGTTTAAGATGTACCACGCAAAAGGGGCGAGCATCATCGTGATGAACCCTTACAACGGGCAGATCCTCGCTTTTGCCAACAGGCCGACCTTTGATCTAAACGTTTATCCTAAGACGGATAAAGACACGCGCAGGAACCGCGCTATCTGCGATATGTTCGAGCCGGGTTCTGTTTTTAAAATAGTCACGGCATCGGCCGCGCTCGAAGAAAAGAAAGTCAATGAACAGGACAGGTTCTATTGCGAGAACGGGGCGTACCGCGTGGCCAATCACGTGCTGCATGACCATGAGCCGTTAGGGTGGCTTACCTTTAAACAGGTTATAGAACAGTCCAGTAATATCGGCACCACGAAAGTAGCGCAAAAAATAGGGGCCGATACCGTTTACCATTACGCGAAGTTATTCGGCTTCGGCGGAAAATTGGGCTTTGATATGCCAGGTGAAATTTCAGGCACCATTAAAGAGCCGCGTTTCTGGTCGGCGACTTCCATCGGGGCTGTGCCTATCGGGCAGGAAGTCGGCGTCACTGTCCTTCAGCTGGCTTGCGCTATTTCCGCGATCGCCAACGGCGGCCAGCTGGTAAGGCCTTATATAGTCAAAGAGATCCGCGATAAGCACGGCGAGAGTATCCAAAAGTTTTCCCCGGTTTTATTGCGCCAGGTAATGTCTCCCGCTACTTCGGAAAGGGTCAGAAAAATACTTACCGGAGTCGTTGAGGAAGGCACGGGTAAACTGGCTAAAGTACCGGGCTTTAGCGCAGGGGGAAAGACCGGAACGGCCCAGAAATTGGAGCCGAACGGCTCGTATTCCCACAATAAATTCGTCGCTTCTTTTATCGGGTTTGCCCCGGCGGAGGAGCCGGAAGTGGTGATAGCGGTTGTCGTGGATGACCCGCACCCGTATTATTACGGAGGAGTGGTTTCAGCCCCGGTATTTAAAAATGTGGCCTCGGATGTTTTGAGGTATCTTAAAGCAACCCAGTCTGTAGATAAGGTTGTAGCTTTCAATGGAACTGAAAAAAATAATTAAAATTTTAGCCGAGGGTGAGCGAAAATTTCCTTTAGCGCTTAAGGATCTTAATTTTATTATTAAAGGGATAAGCAGCAATTCGAAACTGGTAAAGAAAGACTATGTGTTCCTGGCTATAAAAGGCACCCACCTGGACGGCAATAAATTTATTCCGGAAGCGGTAAAAAACGGCGCCAAAGCGGTAATAGTCATGAGCCCGAAGTTTAGGCTCTGGAAAGAAGGGAAAGTCTTGTTTATCGGAGTCAAAGACACCCGCAAGGCGACCGCCGCACTTTCTGCCGCCTATTACGGCATGCCTTCTTCAAAGATCAAGGTAGTCGGTATCACGGGCACAAACGGAAAGACCACGGTCTCTTACCTGATCGAGGCTATCCTGAAGGAAGCGGGGCTTCCCTGCGCGGTGATAGGCACGGTCAACTACCGTTTCAAGAATAAGATTGTTCCTTCTAAAAATACGACGCCCGGTCCGGTTGAATTGCAGGCCCTGCTTTCCGGAATGCTTAAAGACGGGGCCCGTTACGCGGCGATGGAAGTTTCTTCCCACGCGCTGGATCAAGGCAGGACAGACGGCATAGGTTTCCATTCGGCGATATTCACTAATTTGACCCAGGACCATCTTGATTACCACCGCACGCTGGATATTTATTTCCAGGCCAAGGCCGGGCTTTTTAAGGGCTTAAAACCTTCTGCTTTCGCGGTGATCAACAATGACGATGCCTACGCCGGAAAATTAAAGAGGCTAACTCCGGCGCGGATCGTTACTTACGGCATAGAGAATAAAGCGGAATTTTCGGCAAGGGACATAAAAATGGATGTTTCCGAGACGCGTTTTGTCCTGGTTTGCCCCGGGGAGCGCAGGAGCCTGAAAGTGAAGCTCATCGGCAGGCACAATGTTTATAATATCCTGGCGGCGGTTGCCTGGGCAAGAAAAGAAGGGATAGCTTTCAAAGTCATTCAGGCCGCGGTGGAGAAGTTTCACTCCGTACCTGGGCGGCTTCAGAAGATAAATTTTAAGGGGGATTTTTCCGTTTTCGTGGATTACGCGCATACGGAAGACGCGCTGAAAAATGTCTTGCAGTCTTTAAAGAAAGTCTCCGGCAATAAGATCATTGTGGTGTTCGGGTGCGGGGGCGAGCGCGATAAGACCAAAAGGCCGCTTATGGGCAAGGTGGTCTCGGAATTGGCGGATTACGCCGTGATCACTAACGATAACCCCAGGTCCGAGGACCCGGCGGATATAATAGAAGATATTAAAAGAGGCATTATCAGGCGCAATTATGACGTCATCACGGACAGGCGCAAGGCCATAGAAGAGGCTTTAAAACGCGCCGGTTCCGGAGATATTGTTTTGGTAGCGGGCAAGGGCCATGAGAATTACCAGATACTAAACGATAAAACTTTGCATTTCGACGATCGGGAGGCTGTCAGAGAATGTTTGAAAAAAATGAATTATTGAAAGCTGCTCATGGCAAAATAATCTATCCCGGAAGGCAGGCGGGTATCAAGGCCATATCCACGGATTCACGCACCATTAAGCCCGGAGAGGCGTTTGCCGCGATACGCGGAGATAATTTTAACGGCCACGATTTTATCCCTCAGGCGGTAAAAAACGGGGCTTCCTGCCTGATAATAGAATCCGCGTTCAAAGGAAAACTGGCGGCTGTTAAAGGGCTTAAGGAAAAAAATGTGGCGGTTTTGGAAGTGAAGGATACGATAAAAGCGCTGGGAGCGATCGCCAATTATCAAAGAAATAAATTCTCAATTCCCATGGTCGGGGTGACCGGCAGCAACGGAAAGACGACCTGTAAAGATATGATCGCCTGGCTTTTGTCCGCCAGGTACAATGTGCTTAAAAACGAGGGCACAAAAAACAATCATATCGGCCTGCCGATGGCGCTTTTGGGGCTGGATTCAAGACATGAGATAGCGGTTTTGGAAATAGGCACAAATCATTTCAAAGAGGTGTCATGCCTTACCGAAATTTGCCGTCCCAATATCGGAGTGATCACCAATATCGGGCCTTCGCACCTGGAGCATTTCAAGGACCTGAACGGCGTATTGAAAGAAAAATATTCGCTGCTCGAAGACCTGGCTTCCCCGGGCATCGGGCTCCTTAATTCCGATGACCCGTTGTTAAGGAAAAAAATAAACCGGAACACGAAAAAGCCTTTTGTCTTAAGTTTCGGCGCCAACGGCGAAAGCGACTTCCGCGCTTCCCGTATAGAGCATAACGGCGATGCGGTGAATTTTCTTATAAATAAAAAATATAAATTTACATTAAGGACATTAGGATACTATAATGTATATAACGCGCTGGCGGCTGTGGCGGTAGGCCGGATATTCGGCATGGGATATAAAGAAATAGCCTTGAGGCTGTCAACATTTAGTTTCCCCCAGGGCAGGCTGCAGTTTAAAATAATCGAGCGCATAAAATTCATCGATGACACTTACAATTCCAACCCATTGTCTTTAAAGCAGGCTTTATCCGCCCTGGACAAGTGCGGCGCCGAGGGACGGAAAATATTCGTCATGGGCGATATGCTTGAGCTGGGAAAGCAAAAAGAGGGCTATCACGGCTGCGCGGGAAAAGAAGCGTCCAAAGTCTGCGATGTGCTTATCACGGTGGGCAAACTTTCCCGCCTGGCGGCTGAGTCCGCTAAAGCAAACGGTTTTGATGTGAACAAAATATTTGCCTGCGATTCCACGCAGGAGGCCAAAGAAATCTTATTTAACGCGGTTTCGCCTAAAGAAGAAGACGTTATTCTGGTAAAAGGGTCTCGCTCCATGAGGATGGAAGAGATACTGAAATAGAATGCTTTATTACTTACTTTATCCGCTTCACGACTCCGTATCATTTTTTAATATCTTCCGTTATATCACTTTCCGCGCCAGCATGGCGACCATTACGGCTTTCGTGATGAGCCTTTTGATCGGTCCGGTGATGATAAAGACGCTCAGGGAACTCTCTATCGGCCAGAATATAAGGAAAGAAGAAAGCGCCAAGCTTTACGACCTGCACAGCAAGAAGCAGGGGACGCCAACCATGGGCGGCATATTGATACTCCTGGCGGTATTCTCCTCCATGCTGCTTTGGGCGGATATAATGAATAGGTATGTTTTGCTCGCGCTATTCAGCACCTTGTGGCTGGGCGTTACCGGGTTCATAGATGATTATTTAAAGCAGATCAAAAAGTGTTCAAAAGGGCTGACCGCCACCTCCAAATTTACCAGCCAGATAATCCTCGGCCTTATACTCGGGGTCATTTTATACCTTACTCCGGAGAACAGCACTAAGTTAGACGTGCCTTTCCTTAAAGGCGTTGCGGTGGACCTGGGCATATTTTATATATTGTTTGTGATTATAGTTATTTCCGGTTCTTCCAACGCCGTAAATCTTACGGACGGGCTGGATGGATTGGCAACGGGCACGGTCATCATGGCGGCCCTCGCTTTCTGCATCTTAAGCTATGTTACCGGGAATATAAAAATGAGCGAGTACCTGCTTGTTCCTTATATTAAAGGAAGCGGGGAGCTGACCGTTTTTTGCGCCAGCATTCTCGGGGCGGGCCTCGGTTTCCTGTGGTTCAATTGCCACCCTGCCGCTATCTTTATGGGCGATGTGGGGTCTCTGGCCCTCGGTGGGGCATTAGGGACGGTCGCGTTGCTGATAAAAAAAGAACTGCTGCTTGTGGTGGTGGGCGGGATATTCGTTATCGAGTGCTTATCCGTTATTTTACAGGTAGCGTCTTTCCGCCTGACAAAGAAACGCATATTCAAGATCGCTCCCTTGCATCATCATTTCCAATTCCTCGGCTGGCAGGAGAACCAGGTGATCGTAAGGTTCTGGATCGTCGCCAGCCTCCTGGCGCTTCTTACGCTGGTTACTTTAAAGATCAGATAACCATATGAGAAACACGGAATTTTTTAAAAATAAAAAAGTGACAGTGGTGGGCCTTGCCCGCAGCGGCCTTTCCTGCGCGAACCTTCTCCATGAACTCGGCGCGCGTGTTTTCGTCACGGATAACAAAGATTGCGGCCCCGCCCGGGAAAACCTGGCCCAGTTAAAATCTAAAGATATAAAAGCGGAGCTGGGAGGCCACACTAAAGGGTTTGTGGAGGGGAGCGACCTTGTGATCATCTCTCCCGGAGTCCTCGACAAAGCGCTTCCCGTTGTCTGGGCGAAGGAATTCAGGATCCCGGTAATCAGCGAAATAGAGTTTGCCTGGATGCTGTGCCCCGCTACGGTCGTGGCTGTAACAGGCTCTAACGGCAAGACGACCGTCACCACTCTTATCGGCAAGATCCTTGAGGCTGACGGAAAACGCGCTTTTGTCTGCGGCAATATCGGCAACCCTTTTTCTTCGGAAGTGCGCAAGATGAATGAGGGTGATTTTGTTTCGCTGGAAGTAAGTTCTTTTCAGCTGGAAAAGATCAAGACCTTTAAGCCCAGGATCGCGGTGATCCTGAATTTGTCGCGCAATCATCTGGACAGGCACAGCGACATGCAGGAATACCTGGATGCTAAAAAACGCGTATTCATGAACCAGGATACTTTTGATTTCCTGGT
>JAQULD010000034.1:0-4935 GCA_028719045.1 Candidatus Omnitrophota bacterium
TATGCCGCCAGCGAAAAGCCGATCGAGGGGGTAGAGGCAAAATCGATATGCGATAAAATAAAGCAGTATTCACCGGGAAAGAATGCCGAATTCTTGCCCAAGGAAAAACTGGTGGAACACCTTTTAAAAATAATGGAGCCGGGCGATCTCATCATAACGCTTGGCGCCGGGGACATTACAAAGATAAGCGATGAACTGGTGGAAAGAATTAAAGGGCAGGGTCAGCTTAAACGAGCCGCTTAGCGCCCATACCGGATTTAAAACGGGCGGGCCGGCGCGTTTTTTCGTCGAGCCTAAAGACGATTTGGATTTGAGGCTCCTGTTTAAACTGGCGAGGAAGAACAAGCTGCCGGTCGCGGTGATCGGCGCCGGTTCCAATCTCCTGGTAGCCGACAAAGGCGTTAAAAAAATCGTGGTGCGCCTTAGTTCCCCGTATTTCAGAAAGGTTGTTTTTAACGGCGATTCAGCGCAGGCCCGGGCAGGAACGAGGTTAAACCGTTTGATCCGGTCGGCGCGGGAAAAAGGATTATCCGGATTCGAATTCTTAACCGGCATACCCGGCACGGTGGGAGGAGCCCTTTGGATGAATGCCGGCATATCGGAAAAAAATGAAGCGGGCAGGATTGTAACAAAAAGTATTGGAGAATTAGTTGAAAATGTGACGCTTATGGATTATAATGGTAGAATTAAAAGCTTGGATAAGGCGCGTATAAAATTCGGGTACAGGAAAGCGGGCTTCCCGAGGTGCGTGATTTTGAGCGCCCGTTTCAAGCTGCGCAAAGCCGGTAAAAAAGAAATCTCCGCGAAGGTTCTCGGGTATTTATCGCGGCGTAAACTCTCGCAGGACCTGTCTTTTCCTTCCTGCGGGTGTGCGTTCAAAAATCCGCGGGGTAATAAAGCCGGAAGGCTTATAGACCTGTGCGGATTAAAAGGGAAAAAATTAAACGGCGCGGCAGTGTCCCGCAAGCACGCGAATTTCATCCTGAATTCCGGAGGTGCTAAATCGCGGGATATTTTAAAGTTGATGGAATTAATAAAAAAAGAAGTAAAAAATAAATTTAATATAACGCTAAAACCAGAGATAAAAATATGGAATTGACGCCAGAGAAAAAAAATAAGTTAGGCAGGATCGGGGTTTTAATGGGAGGGCCTTCTTCGGAACGGGAAATATCCTTTAAGTCGGGAAAAGCCGTGGTGGAAGCTTTAAGCCAGCTTGGGCTTGAGACGGCCGCGATCGATATCAAATCGGATAATATAAGGGAAACCAGGGAGCTGTTAAAGTCTTCCAGCATAAATTGCGCTTTTATAGCTTTACACGGTTATTTCGGAGAGGACGGCCAGGTGCAGAGGATCCTGGATGAACTGAAGATCCCTTATACGAGTTCCGGGGCCATGGCCAGTAAGCTGGCAATGGATAAGATCGCCTCACATGAGATCTTTCAGGTAAACGGAATCAATATCCCTAAATACAAAGCGTTGAATAAAGGTTACTTTTCCCCCGCTTCCAAGGCGAATATCGGGCTCGGGTATCCTTTGGTGATAAAGCCGGCGACCCACGGCTCAAGCATCGGCTTATCCATCGTAGATAAACGGGAAGACCTGGACAAGGCATTGGATCTGGCTTTTGGTTTTGATGAAAACATCCTTGTGGAAGAATACGTGCATGGAAGAGAAGTGACGGTGGCGGTGCTGGATGAATTGGCGCTTCCCGTTATCGAGATAATTCCCAAAAACAGGTTTTTTGATTATGAGGCCAAATATCAGCCCGGCAAGACCACCTACGTTATGCCGGCCGAAATAGATGAAAAGCTCGCGGCCAAGGTCCGCGATACCGCTTTAAAAACGCATAAGCTTTTGGGCTGTTCCGGCTGCTCCAGAGTGGATATGATTTTAGATAAGGACAATAACGTAATAGTCCTTGAAGTAAATACGGTACCGGGTTTAACCCAGACAAGCCTTTTGCCTAAAGCCGCGAAGCTTGCGGGCATTGAATTCAATCAGTTATGTTTGAAATTGGTAGAGTTAGCGTATGAAAAAACAGCCAAAGCAATGGGGGCCGGCCGCTAAGTTAATAATAACGGGTATACTGGTTTTTGTTGCTGCGTATTCTTTGATAGTGATCCTTGGCAGGACTTTAAAGAACCTGGATTATTTTAAAATAAGAGAGATCATTGCCAACGAAACAGTCCCGGAAGATTTTTCTTACCTGAAAGGCAGGAATATATTCAGCCTTGACTTGGCGAGAGAATCAAGGTATATTTCCGGATTATACCCCGGTTATAAAAAAATCCGGCTGATCAGGATACTGCCTAACCAGCTCTTTGTAGATTTCATAAAACGAAAGCCCCTGGCCTTTATCAGGCTTAACAACAGGTATTTTTACGTTGATAAGGAAATGGCGGTTTGGGACCCGGGGGTCATCCCCCAGGATTTCGGAATGGCTGTTATCCTCTGTTCGGAGGCGCGGTCTTATTATTCAAGCAAAAGCCGGACGCTTAACATACCGGCGCTTGGTTTTGCCTTGTATCTGGTCCAGGAGTCATTGACAAACAAGGTTTTAAAGGATTACAAGATAAAGATAATCGATATAAAGAATCCGAATCAAATTTCTTTTCTTATCTATTCGCAGTCGCAGGGGCAGGCTGACCTGGAAGTCAAGATCAGCCAGGAAGAGGCGAAAAGAAAAATCGGGATTTTGACGGGGCTGCTCACGCAGGCGAAGAACGACCTGGCTAACGTGCAATATATCGATTTAAGGTTTAAGGAACCTGTTATAAAGCTCAAGAATGCTAAATAATTATATCTGCGGGCTGGACTTAGGCACCAGTAAGATCTCAGCTTGTCTTGCGGAAATCAAAAAGAACCGTATCTCCAGTCTTTACTTTGAATCAGCTCCCTCCAAAGGGCTGAAAAGAGGCTCGATTGTGGATTCAGTCGCTTTTGTCAATTCCGTGAGCGGTGTTTTGAAGGGCTTAAAGTCGAAATCCGGGATTAATTTCAAGTCCGTTTATGCCAACGTCTCCGGGCAGGACATCATCACCAAGCACAGCCGGGCGATAATACCTATTACCGAGAGAGGCAACAAAGTTATTACCGCGCAGGATTTAGACAAGGTTAACGAGCAGGCTCTTATCCTCGGCTCCAACCTCGAAGAAGAGATAATACACAAGATACCTTACAGTTATAATATAGATTCCAAGGCCAATATAGTCAATCCTCTCGGATTATACAGCCATAAGCTGGAGGCTGACTTATACCTGGTTTGCGGAAAATTATCCAGTTTGCAAAGCCTTACCCATGCCATAAACCAGTCCGGGTTCGAAATAAAGGATTTGTCGCTTTCCGGGCTTGCCTCAAGCGAAGCGGTTTTTAGCGGCGAATATAAAACCGGCATCAACGTGCTTTGCGATATCGGAGCTGACATAACGGAGGTCCTGATCTTCAGGGACGGGTCCCTTTATAGCATAGATATTTTGTCGCAGGGCGGAAGCGATCTTACCGAAGGGCTTGCCGAGACCTTGAATATACCTTTCGATTTCGCGGAAGAAATAAAGGTCTCCTACGGGCTGGTTGGGGATTCAAGCCAGATAAAAGAAGAAAAAGAGATACTGGTAAAGAAAGACAGCGCGTATAAGCCGATCAAACAGAAGATGGTTTGCGATATTATCACGGAAAAAGCCAAGTTTTTGTGCCGGACTTTGAAGGAGACCATAGAAAAACGCGTTTCCCGCATGGATGTGGAAAATGTCGTTGTCTGCGGCAGGACTATACTGCAGGAAGGTTTCCTTGAGACATTAGAGAATACCCTGGGAATAAAAGCGAGGACAGGGCGCATCCAGAATACGAATGTGGTGCATCTTGTCGGGAAATCCGAAGCCTTGTCCGGACAGAAATACCTGGCTTATATCACCGCGCTCGGCATTGTCTGCCAGGCCATGCATGAATACCGGCCTATGATCGTTTCTATTTCGCAGCCGATCCGTAACCCCATCCTTAAGGCCATCAACAAAGTCAAAAATGTCTATCAGGAGTATTTTTAGCAAGAATCCCCGCCCGCGGATTTAAAAAATAGTTGACAAAATTAAAATTGGTGGTATACTTACCTACGTAGTAAATAGGATTAGAAGTCTTTGGCCGAAAGGATTGATAACTAACCTTTCGGCTTTTTTTTCTGTTATTACCCGTTAGAGACCGAGTTCCATAGAGTGAGGTAAATTTAATGAGGTAAAGCGAAAAAGATTTCTAACGGGTTTTTACTATAAATATTGAAGGAGAGGAGGAGATTTTAAAATGGCAAAAGGAAAAGTAAAGTGGTTCTCAAACCAAAAAGGTTACGGCTTTATCACACCTGAATCCGGAAGCGACGTATTCGTGCATCACAGCGCGATACAGGGTGAGGGTTATAAATCCCTTGATGAGGGACAGGAAGTCGAATTCGAGATCGAAAAAGGTCCAAAAGGAGAACAGGCTACAAAAGTAGTGAAATTGTAACCTTAAAAATTGGCCCGGCTTTTTTAAGCGCCGGGCCTCTTTTTTTACGATAAAAGGAGAGTTAAATGCATACAGGTAAGATTAAAAAAGTGGTTAAAGACAGGGGTTTCGGGTTTATCAGCGATACTGACGGAAGGGAAGTGTTTTTTCATCAGTCCAGCGTAGTGGATACCCAGTTTGACGCCTTGAATGAAGAACAGAAAGTGGAATTTGAAGTTGAGAAATCGCCCAAAGGCCTGCGCGCTATCAATGTGCGTGTAATCCCGGAGTAAAGGAAGGAACAGAATTATGAAAGTAGTACTTATTGAACCGGCCCCATCCGCCGCCAACGTTTACAGCAAATTACACATGCCTCTTTTAGGGCCGATATACCTCGGCACTATCCTTAAAAACAGGGGCCACGAGGTGGAGATCTATAACGAGAACATTTTCCGCCCCGATTAT
>JAQULD010000034.1:4945-13771 GCA_028719045.1 Candidatus Omnitrophota bacterium
CCATCCTTACTTCCACCGCAAAGCGCGGCTATGAAATAGCCGGCCAATTCCCCAGGGAAAAAGTGATCATGGGCGGGGTGCACGCAAGCCTCCTGCCGCAGGAAGCCTTGCAATTCGCCAGGCAGGTTGTGGTCGGCGAGGCTGAAGAGTTGATAATTGATATAGTGGAAGGCCGGAATACCGAATCGGTCGTGCAGGGCAGGGCTGTCGAAGACCTGGATAAGCTTCCTTACCCGGATTTTTCTTTGATCAAGGGGTATAAACCCAACCCGTTTATTATGCCGATTTCCACGTCCCGCGGCTGCCCTTTTGACTGTACTTTTTGTTCGGTTACTAAAATATTCGGCCGTAAATACCGTTTCCGCAGCGCCGAAAACGTGATGGATGAATTTAAGGGCCTTAAGGCCAGCACTTTTTTCTTCTGCGACGATAATTTTACCGCCTACCCTAAACGCACGCGCAGCTTGTTAAACCTCATGTTAAAGCAGAAAATCCGCCAATGGAGTTGTCAGGTGCGTTGCGATGTCGCGGAGGATGATGAACTCCTGGGGCTTATGGCAAAGGCGGGTTGCACCGTCGCCTGCATAGGGTTTGAATCCGTAAACTTAAAGACCCTGGAAGCTTACCATAAAAAGCAGGACATAAACGATATAATAAGAGCTATAAGTTCTTTTAGA
This sequence comes from Candidatus Omnitrophota bacterium, assembly GCA_028719045.1. Next base: position 5,623 of record JAQULD010000034.1, read on the forward strand.
AAAAAGAAAATAAAGATCCACGGTATGTTTGTGCTGGGAGGGGATAACGATAACGAAAATACTATCTGGGATACTTTGCGTTTCGCGATAAAACAAAAAATAGACACTATCCAGATGATGATACTTACGCCTTTCCCGGGCACAAAAGTCCATGAGGAATTAAACAGCCAAAAGCGCATCTTCAGCCGCGACTGGAACCTCTATGACGGCCAGCATGTGGTTTTTAGGCCGAAGCTGCTTTCAGCGAAAAGGCTGCAGTTCAACGTGGTCAGGGCGTACGCCAAGTTCTATTCTGTTTACAGGTCACTTGCCCTTCTTTCGGCTTTTCGTTTCAGGAACGCGCTGTTTCGTTTTATGGGCAACAGGATCGTTAAAGAATGGGTCGAGCGTAACCGGAAGATGCACTGGCTGCGCAGCCCGAGCGTGCACACCCTTTAAAGTCAATCCAGCCTTTAATCTCAAGTAATAACAGTTCTGAGTTGAAAAATCAGAAATATTGCCCGGAGAAATAATATATGGAAGAACGCCGTAAATACGTAAGAGTGAACAAATCTTTTGCCGTCAGTTACAAGCCTTTGGGCCAGTTTATAAAACCTTCCTGTACCACTAAAAATATATCCTTGGGCGGCATCTGCCTTGCTATTTATCACAGGTTGAGCCCGTCGACTTCCATAAAGATGTGGATCACTCTAAGGGATTTTAAGAATCCCATTGTAGCCACCGGAACGGTACTTTGGATAAAAGACACAGGCGATCCGGCTTTTCCCTGGCAGGTGGGGATAAAATTCATTGAGATTAACCCTACGGACAAGAGAATACTTATGGAGCAGATCCGCATTATTTGCGAAGAGGATAAGATACCGTACGTGGGGCCGTTGGACTAAAAAGTTTAAATGTTTTCCCCGCGGCAAATCAGTGTGCGTATGAGAAAAGAAAGATCTAAGGCGGCTCTTTAAAATTAAGGGGCCGCCTGTTTAATTTTTACGAAGGGGATCCAAGCCATGGCAAAGATAAAGCTGGATTTACACGATGTTTTTAACAAGGCCGGGGCTATTGACGCGGAACTTAACCGGGTAATTCGCGAGGCTGCGCAGAAAAAGATCACTTTAGTTGAAATTATACCCGGTAAGGGCAGCGGCCAGTTGAAAAAACGCGTCCTGCGTTTTTTGGAGCAGCCGGAAATAAAAAAACTTTACAGCCGGGTGGAGAAAGACGATAAGAATTTCGGCAGGATATTCGTGCACTTCAGGTTTTAAAAAATCATGAGGAGGGCAATATGACATTAAAAACATTTTCCGGTATATTCTTGATTTCGGCAGCGTTTTTCGTTTGTTCTCTGCCGGGTTTTGCGCAGGAGAATAAAACGGTGCGGCTTCCGGCACCTGAAATTTCCGGGGGAAAGCTTTTGATGCAGGCGCTTAAGGAAAGAAAGACTTCGCGGGGATTCAGCCCCAAAGAATTGTCACCGCAGGATATTTCCAATATGCTCTGGTCCGCAAACGGGATAAACCGCCCGGATTCAGGCCATCGCACAGCCCCTTCCGCGATGAATTTGCAGGAAATAGATATTTATGTGGCCAAACAGGACGGCCTTTATTTATTCGACGCCGGGGCAAACAAGCTTATTTTGGTCCTGGCCGAAGACATAAGGCCTTTGACCGGTAAACAGCCTTTTGTTAACAACGCCCCGGTAAATCTTATTTACGTCGCCGATTTCGATAAGATGGGCAAGCTTAAAGAAGAGGATAAGGTCTTTTACTCTGCGGCTGACACGGGGTTTATCAGCGAGAATGTTTATCTCTTTTGCGCATCTTCGGGGCTAGCGACCGTGGTACGGGGGCTTATTGATAAGCCGGCTTTGGCTAAAGCGATGAAATTGCGTCCCGGCCAAAGCATAGTCCTTGCCCAGACAGTAGGATTCCCTAATGAATAAAAAAATATTATGTTCGATTTATCTTGTGTCCTTGCTTGCCGGCTGCTTTGCGGCGCCTTTACTGGCGCAGGAAGCTGGCGGACAGAAAGTCGACGTAAAAGGCGCTTTACAGGACTTCTCCCAAATGAGCCCCGGTGACAAGAGCGCCATTTTGTCAGCCAGCGGGCTGCCTCAAGTTAAAGATTTTGACCCGGTAAAGATTGTGGCCTATGTCATTTTTGGCGGGATCGGGTTTGTCGCGTTTGCTTACGGTAAAAAAACTTCGAACTGGCGGCCGCTGGTGATCGGGATCGTCTTGATGGCTTATCCTTATTTCTTCTCGCAAACGCTGGCCGTTTATCTTATCGGGATCGTCTTGACTTCCGCGCTTTATTTTTGGCGGGAATAGAAACCCCTTCCAACCGCACTATCTTAAAAACTGTTTTCCTAAACTCGCTTCGGGGATTTCCACTACGGTGGGCCTGCCATGGGGGCAGGTGAAAGGGGCCTTGCATAAGAGTAATTCCCTGCGCTGGTATTCGGCCTGTTCTTTATTCATTTCCTGCCCCGCCATGACCGAAGAACGGCAGGCAAGGCGCGCCATCTTCTCAGGTTCCATCCGGGCGATGCTTTCTCCGGCCAGCAGGTTACGGACACCGGCTTCGGGATTGATTATTAATTGCGGGTGCGAATGGACGGCAAGTGTTTCTTTATCGAATAGAGTCGTGCTAAAGCCCATTTTTTCAAGGCTTGCCTTGTTTTCTTCCCAAAGCATGATTTCTTGAGCGGTAAGCTTAAAAATTACCGGCGTCAAAAGTTCCTGGATCTCAAGCCTGCCTTCTTCAATTTGTTTCTTCAATTTTTCAAAAACAATCCTTTCCTGGGCCGCGTGCTGGTCGACCACTAAAAGCGAACCCGGGGCCTCAAATAAAAGGTATTTCCTTAAAAGATTGCCTAAATAACGGCTCTTAAGCAGTTTTTCTTTCAAGTCATCTTTTTTTTCGGTGAATATCTCCCCGGTTTTAAAAAGAAGCATATTTTCTTCCAAAGACAGCGCCCCTTGCCTGTGCGGGCTTGGAGCTAAAGCCGAGGGCGCAAGAGGCGTATCTTGTTTAGCCCCTGGGGTAATGAAAACGCTTTTTTCGGCCTGTCTCGCTTTACTGCGGGTCATCAGGACCTGTTCCGTGAAACGACGCAGCAGGGGGATGATCCGGGATTCGTCTTTCAGCTTTACTTCGCGTTTAGTAGGATGGACATTTACGTCGACATTAGAAACCGGGATGGTAAAGTAGGCCGCGAAGAAAGGATATACCCCGGGGCTAAAAAGCAGGCGGTAAACATCGTTTAGGTGGAAGCTTATGGTTTTATTCTGCACCGGGCGGTTATTGATGAAAATAAATTGCAGGTCTTTTCTGGTGCGCTGTATGTTAATATCGCCTAAGACAAGATGAACCGAGAGCTCATCTTCTTTAAACTCATGTTTTTCTTCAATAATGTTTTTTATGTCCAGGCGCAATGCTTCGGCGGCGCGCGCGCGTAAGTTTTGCGCGGGGGAGAGGTCTATGATCTTTTTTGCGGCGTGGTTGAGGCTGAAGCGTATGGCCGGATAAAGCAAGGTGTAAGGGACGAAGATGTCAAGCAGATGGTTTAATTCAGACGTGTCGGATTTGAGGAATTTCTTCCGGGCAGGGGTATTAAAGAAAAGTTCCCTGACTTCGATATCCGTCCCTCTTTGCATCGTTGCCGGTTTTTTTGCGGCCTTAAGGTTTGCGCGCAGGTGTATCTCCCAGCCGTGTTCCTGCGCATCTGTCCGGCTTCTTAAAATTACGTCGGAGATCGCGCCGATACTGTAAAGAGCTTCCCCCCTGAATCCGAGCGAATTTATATTATAAAGGTCTTCGATGCTCTGGATTTTACTGGTCGCGTGGCGCTGGAAGATATTGTCTATATCCTGTTCCGGGATGCCTGAGCCGTTGTCTTTTACCCGGATCAGGGTTTTACCCGCGTCCTTTAGCGTAACCTCGATTGCGCCGGCTTTCGCGTCGATCGAATTCTCCAGTAATTCTTTTAAAACCGATGCCGGCCGTTCCACCACTTCCCCGGCGGCGATCTTGGAAACTATTTCCGGGGGCAGGAGCTGTATTCTATTCATTGTTTTGGATTTTTTTCTTAAGCGCGCTTAGTTTATTCAATGCCTCAAGAGGCGTTAGCGTATCAAGTTTTATTTCCCCGAGCTCTTTTTTTATTTCTTCCCAAAGGCCGTTGTCTCCGGCGGAGAACAAAAACATCTGGTCATTCAAAGGGAGGCGGTTCCTGATCTTTTCCTGTAATTTGGAATTCAGTTCCAGGCGCGAAAGTATCTCTTCGGAGCGCAGGACCACGCCTTTGGGTATCCCCGCCAGTTTTGCCACGTAAATGCCGTAACTGTCGTCGGTGCCTCCGGGGATGATCTTATGCAGGAAAATGACCTCATCGTTCCATTCCTTAACCTGGACATTATAATTCTTTATTCCGCTGAATTCTTCCGCCAGCGCCGTCAGTTCATGGAAATGCGTGGCGAACATCGTGCGTACTTTTGCCTTTGCCAGGTATTCTGAGATAGCCCAGGCCAGGCTCAGGCCGTCAAAGGTGGAAGTGCCGCGGCCTATTTCATCCAGAACTACAAGGCTCCTTTCGGATAAATTATTCAATATGCCGGCTGTTTCGCTCATTTCCACCATAAAGGTGCTTTGGCCTTTGGTGATTTCGTCATGCGCTCCGATGCGGGTGAAGATCTTATCCACTATGCCTATGGCGGCCGCGGAAGCGGGGATGTAGCTTCCCATCTGCGCCATGATCACCAGGAGAGCGTTTTGACGGATGTAAGTGGATTTTCCCGCCATGTTCGGGCCGGTTAAAATGACCAGGTGGTTATCAGAACAGTCCAGGAGCGTATCATTCGGGATAAAAGGCTCGGATATCGTTTTTTCCACAACCGGGTGGCGGCCGTCACTGATTTCCAGGGTGAAGTCTTCGTTTATCCGGGGGGCTATATAACCGGGGCATGCGCTCAAAATACTTAAAGAGTGCAGGACGTCAAGGCAGGCTATTTTTTCGCTAAACTTCTGCACTTCCGAGGCATTATCCAGTATCTCCTTGAATAATTCTTCCACCAGCCGGCGTTCTATCGTGAGGATATTTTCTTCCGCGCTCAGTATTTTATCCTCGAATTCCTTTAACTGCGGTGTTATATAGCGTTCGCAGTTGGCCAGGGTCTGCTTCCTGATATAATCCTGCGGCGCGCGGTTTATGTTGGCTTTGCTTATTTCTATATAATACCCGAATACCTGATTGTATCCTATCTTAAGCGAATTTATTCCGCTGCGTTTGATCTCCTGTTCCTGTAAATTTTTCAGCCAAAGTTTCGCGTTTTCCCGGATACCGCGCAATTCATCCAGCTCTTTGTCATAACCTTCGCGTATGATGCTGCCTTCGGGATGGGAAAGGGGAATTTCCGGATTTACCGCTTTGCTTAAGAGCTCACGCAGAGGGGGGAGGTCTTTTACTTCAAAGATGTTATTTTCTTTTACCAAAGGTAAAAGCGTTTTTTGAATATCCGGCTGTTTCAGGAGAGTGGAACGCAGCGCCAACAGGTCCCTGGCGGAGCCTGAACCTGTGGAAATGCGGGATACGCTTTTTTCAATATCCGGGGTGTTGCGCAGCAGTTTTTCCAATTCCTGGCTGATCAGGCCGTTTTCTTTCAGCGAAGTTACGGCTCGCTGGCGGTTCAGTATCTCTTGTTTGGATTTTAAAGGATGGTATACCCATTCTTTTAGTTTGCGTTTTCCAAGGTTCGTGAGCGTGTAGTCTATCGTTTGTATCAGGCTGTCCAGCTGGAGGCCGAAAGAGGCGGCGGGAGAAATATAAACATAATCGGAATCCGTATAAAGCGATATTTTATACAGGTGCCTTAGCGGCTGCTTGTGCATTTGCTTAAGGTATAAAAGTAAAGCACCGCTCGCTGAAACCGCCTGCGGCATGTCTTCTATCCCGTAGCCTTTCAGATTGTGGGTGTGAAAATGTTCCTTGAGCGTTTTTTCGGCGATATCGGTATTAAAGCACCAGTCGTCAAACGGGCTTAAAGTGATGTTTTTTCCGCGCAGAAGCGAGGCCTTGAATAATTCGTTTATTTTATCCTCTTGCCTCTGCGGGAAAACGCACTCGTAGGCCCCGAATCTGGAGATCACGTCGATCAGGCGGGAAACGTCCTGATATTCATTGGTATAGATTATGCCGCTCGCGGTGTCAGTGGCGGCTATGCCGAATTCCTTATCCGCAACGCTTAAGGCGATAAGGTAGCGTGACTCAAAACTGGATTCATCTATATATGTCCCGGAGGTGACTACTTTGATGACTTCGCGCCTGACCAGCCCTTTTGCGAGAGCCGGATCCTCAACCTGCTCGCAGATAGCCACTTTCAGCCCTGCTTTGATCAGCTTTGAGATATAAGTCTGGGCAGCGTGATAGGGGATGCCGCACATGGGGATGCGCCCGGATTTGCCGGCGTCTCTTGAGGTAAGCACGACATCCAGTATTCCGCAGGCCCGGCGCGCGTCCTCTCCGAACATTTCGTAAAAATCCCCCAAGCGGAAGAATAGCACGCAATTCTGGTAGCGCTGCTTGATCTCTTGGTATTGTTTAAGCATGGGGGTGAGGTTTTCCATAACCTATATTTATACCACAAAGTTTGGTTTCGGAAAATAATCTTTTGTAGTTGACCCTGAATTATTATGAGGTATAATATTTAATCTAATTAAATTAATGTCCTGATATGATTAGAGACAACCTGTCAAGGATCAAAGAACGCATTCAAGCCGTTTGCTCAAAAATCAATCGGCAGCCCGATCAAATCACCATTATAGCTGTAAGCAAATCGAGGACCGCCGACGAGATCAAAGAAGCCGTTGAAGCCGGTTTGACCGGGATCGGGGAAAATAAGGTCCAGGAAGCATCTTTGAAATATAAATTACTATCTGCCTCCGGCCTTGGGCCATCGACTATTAAGTGGCACATGATCGGCCATCTTCAGACCAATAAGGCAAAAGAAGCGGTAAGGATTTTTGACCTGATCCATTCTGTCGACAGCCTGCGCCTGGCGCGGGAGATCGACAAACAGGCGGCGAAGATAAACAAGATCCAGGAAGTCCTGATAGAGATAAATACCTCGGGCGAAGAGGCTAAATACGGTTTGAGCCCGCGGGGGTCTATCGAAATCATAAAAGAGGTCGCAAGGCTTGAAAACATCAGGGTTAAGGGGCTTATGACCGTTGCACCGGTTGTTGAGGCGCCGGATAAGACAAGGCCGTATTTCAGGTCGTTAAAGGAATTGTTGGAAGAAATAAACGCGCTGCGCGTTACGCCGGAAGCGATACGGATTCTATCCATGGGCATGACCGATGATTTTGAAACGGCGGTGGAGGAAGGCGCAAATATGCTGCGTTTAGGCAGGGCTATATTCGAAAAAAAATGACGAAAAAAATCGGGATAATAGGTTTTGGCAATATGGGGATGGTTATCGGAGAACGACTTAAGCCTTACTCCGCTAAATATCAGCTGGTGGTTTTTGACAAAGACAGTAAAAAAACCGAGAAGATCAGCGGTATTAGCGTCGCGAAAAATAACCTGGATATACTGGCTAACGTTGAGACGGTAATACTGGCGATCAAGCCCCAGGATTTCGACGCTACATTAAATGAGATAAAGGGGAACGTAAAAAATAAGCTGATCATTTCCATCGCCGCCGGAATAAGCACGGATTATATCGAAAAGATCCTGGATGAGGCAAGGGTGGTGCGGGTCATGCCTAATGTGCCGGCGAGGATCGGCAAGGGTATTTCCTGTTTATGCAAAGGTAAGTTTGCCTCAGAGGATGACTTGAATTACGCGCAGGAGATATTCATTTATCTGGGCGAGACCATGGTTTTGCCGGAAAGCCTGATGGACGCAGCTACCGCTATTTCCGGAAGCGGGCCGGGTTATTTCTATGATCTGCTGGAAACCCGCTGCATCGGGTCAGCCGATATCCAAGAGCTTGAGAAATTCGCGCTGGAATATTTTATCCCGCACATGACGGCCGCGGCTAAAGAGGCGGGATTTAGCGAAGAGCAGGCTAAAATGCTCGCGGCGATAACCGCCGAGGGCAGCGTCGCTCTTCTTAAATCCACAAAGCTTCTTCCGAAAGAACTCGTGCTGCAGGTC
>JAQULD010000035.1 GCA_028719045.1 Candidatus Omnitrophota bacterium
CTGGATACTCCTGTAGACAAAATAATTTTTGATGTGGGACACCAGGCGTATGCCCATAAAATACTTACGGGAAGAAACAAGAATTTCGATACCTTAAGGCAATACAAAGGATTAAGCGGCTTTCCTTCAAAAGACGAGTCGGCTTACGACGTATTTACCACGGGGCATAGTTCCACCGCCGTTTCGCTCGCTCTGGGCCTTGTCACTGCCAGGGATTATCTTGGCCCCGGCCAGCAATTTAAGGTGGTCGCAATTATCGGGGACGGCTCCTTAAGCGGCGGCTTGTGTTTCGAAGGGCTGAATAACACGGGCCATCTTAAAAAAGACATACTGATTGTTTTAAATACTAACGAATTAAGCATAGCTCCGAATGTGGGGGCGCTCAGCACTTACCTGAACAAAGTTATTTCACTGCCGTTATACAACCGTTTTAAAAATTCCCTCGAAGGCTTTGTGCAGTCGCGCATCCCGAAAGGCGGGCGCCTTTTAACAATAGCGAATAAATTCGAAGAAGGGCTTAAGGGTTTATTTATACCCGGTATGCTTTTCGAAGAATTGGGCTTCAGGTATTTCGGGCCGTTCGACGGCCACAACCTGCCGAATCTAATCCACACCATAAAAAACATAATGACTATCAAGGGGCCGCGCCTTCTTCACGTGGTGACAAAAAAAGGCAAGGGATACGCGCCTGCCGAAAAAGAACCGGTAAGGTTTCACGGTACCGGGCCTTTTGAGATATCAAGCGGAAAGTCGCTGGCTAAGAGCGATTCCCTGTTTAAAACCTATACAGAAGTGTTCAGCAATAAACTTGTAGAACTGGCAAAGGATAATAAAAAAATAGTGGCTGTTACCGCAGCTATGCCCGAAGGTACGGGTTTGGATAAATTCCGCGACGCATACCCTTCCAGGTTCTTTGACGTAGGTATAGCTGAGGCTCACGCGGTTTGTTTCGCGGCAGGCCTGGCAAAAGGCGGATTAAAGCCGGTAGTCGCGGTATATTCCACCTTTTTGCAAAGGGCTTATGATCAGATCAGCGAAGAGGTAAGCCTTCAGGATCTGGGGGTTATATTCGCTATCGACCGCGCAGGCATAGTGGGTGAAGACGGAGCGACGCACCAGGGCATTTACGATATAGCATTTTTAAGAAACATCCCGAACCTGGTGATCATGTCGCCTAAAGACGCGCGCGAATTGGAACAAATGCTCGAATTTGCCGTGGGTTTGAACAGCCCGGCAGTCATAAGATACCCGAAAGCGGTATGTATGCTCGCCCGCATGCCGCAATCAGGCTCCCTGGAATTGGGTAAAGCGGAAATATTAAAGGAAGGGAAAGATTTTGCGGTAATAGCCATAGGGGATATGGTCATTCCTTGCCTGGAGGCGCTGAATTTACTGGAAAAGGAAGGGCTCTCCGGGACTTTAGTAAACGCGCGATTTGTAAAGCCTCTGGACGTGAATTTAATAAAAACCCTGGCAGAAAAGGTAAAATATATTTATACTGTTGAGGACGGCGTCGCCGAAGGGGGATTAGGCAGCGCGGTGAGCGAAGCGGTAAACAAACCGGTTATAAGATTAGGCTTGCCTTCGGATTTTATCGCGCACGGGAAAAGGGACATTTTAATGGAAAAATACGGTTTGACCAAAGAAGGGATCTTTTACCGGATAAAAGACACGGTTGTTAAAAATGGCAAAGATAACCATAAATAGAGATAAGTGTAAAGGCTGCCTTTTGTGCATAAGTTTTTGTCCAAAGGGCGCGATTGTTTTAGACAAAGATTTGAACGCCCGAGGGGCAAAACCTGTGAAATTCAAAGGTGATTCCGATTGCCTGGGCTGCATGATGTGCGCGTTGATTTGTCCTGATTGCTGCATTGAGGTTGAAAAATAGATATGTCCAAGCGTATATTAATGACGGGTAATGAGGCGATCGCCGAAGGGGCAATACAGGCAGGCTGCAGTTTTTATGCCGGCTATCCCATTACCCCCCAAAATGAATTAATTGCCTATATGGCGGCCCAGCTTCCGGAAAGGGGCGGGGTTTTCATTCAGGCGGAATCAGAGTTGGCAGCTATAAATATGGTCTTTGGCGCCTCGGCAGCAGGAGCGCGGGCAATGACTTCTTCTTCAAGCCCGGGTATAAGCCTAAAGCAGGAAGGGATTTCTTATATCGCCGGCGCGGAGCTTCCGGCTGTCATTGTGAATATTATGCGCGGCGGACCCGGGCTGGGGAATATCTCTCCTTCGCAGGCGGATTATTTTCAGGCGACGCGCGGGGGAGGCCACGGAGATTACCGCTGCATAGTGCTGGCGCCTTTTTCTGTGCAAGAAGCTTTTTCCCTGACCAAGCTCGCTTTTGACTTGGCGGACAAGTACCGTACTCCCGCCATGATACTCGGAGACGGCATGCTTGGACAGATGATGGAGCCTATAGAAGCGCAAAGCGCGAAGCAGAAAACGCAAAGCTATAAAAAACCCTGGGCGTTGACCGGATGCAAAGGAAGAAAGCCTAATATAATTAGATCTCTTTATCTCGGAGAAGGGGTTTTGGAAAGATTGAACCTTGCTTTGCAGGATAAATATAAAAAGATCAGGGAGAAAGAAAGCCGTTGGGCAGGCGAATCTTTGGATGACGCGAAAATTATTTTGGTAGCTTACGGTTCAATGGCGCGCGTTGCCAGGTCCGTGGTAAATAGATTGCGCCAGAAAGGCAAAAAAGTCGGTTTAATAAGGCCGGTAACACTGTGGCCTTTTCCTGCGGATGCTTTCACCGGGCGCCTGAAACGGGGCGCAAAATACCTGGTAATAGAGATGTCTTACGGCCAGATGGTCGAAGATGTGAAATTATCGGTTAACGGGAAAGCGGAAGTAGAATTTTTAGGCCGTGCCGGAGGAGGAATGCCTTCGGAAGAAGAGATTATTAATAAAATCAAACATTTGGCCCGTTAGTATGGATAAAATATTCAGCCATCCCGGATCATTACGCAATGTTCCTACGCACTACTGCCCGGGCTGCGGCCATGGCATAGCGCACAGGCTCGTGACCGAAGCTGTGGATGCCCTGGGTATCCGCGAGAGGGTTATCGGTATTGCTCCTGTTGGTTGCGCGGTGATCGCTTATGATTACTGGGACTTCGATTGCACGGAAGCGGCTCACGGCAGGGCGCTAGCGGTGGCCACGGCCATAAAAAGGGTAAGGCCGGAAAATATAGTTTTTACTTACCAGGGGGACGGGGATCTGGCTGCGATCGGTACAAACGAAACAATACACGCCGCCAACCGCGGAGAAAACGTTACGGTGATCTTCATCAATAACGCTGTTTACGGCATGACCGGAGGCCAGATGGCACCCACGACGGTCATTGGACAGAAAACCGCCACTACGCCGAAAGGAAGACAGCTGGAATTCCAGGGGCCGCCGCTGAAAATATCTGAATTGCTGGCGGGATTGCCCGCGGTAAAATATGTTGAAAGGGTGTCATTACATTCTCCTCAGGAAGTGCTGAAGGCGAAAAGAGCGGTAAAACAGGCTTTCCAAAACCAAATAGACGGCGCCGGATTTTCATTGGTGGAGGTGCTATCTCCCTGCCCCACGTATTGGGGCATGGCTCCCAAACAGGCCCTGGATTGGATAAGGGACACCTTAGTGAAAGAATTCCCTTTAGGCAGGATCAAATGACGGAAAAAATAATTATTGCCGGAGCCGGCGGCCAGGGCATTATGCTTTTGGGAAAAATCCTGGCTGAAACCGCGATGCGCGAAGACAAATTTACCACCTGGCTCCCCGCTTACGGGGCGGAGGTGCGCGGAGGCACGGCTTTCTGCATGGTTATTATTTCCGATTCTGAAATAGGCTCTCCGTATATCGAAAAAGCGGACAGCCTTATCATTATGAACGAGCCTTCATTAAAAAAGTTTAAATCCAGGGTGAGAAAAAACGGACTTTTGCTGTTAAACAGTTCTCTCATTAAAGATAATCCGGGCGCGGATAATAATATTTTAAGTTTTCCTTTTTCCGGTATCGCCTCTGAGCTTGGCAGTTTAAAAGTGGCAAATGTTGTGGCTCTCGGTTGTTTTTCCGCCAGGAATAAAATAGTTGACGCCAAGACTATCCTGGAGGCGATTGAAGGCATGGCCCCGGAAGGCAGGAAAGAATTGATCGAAATAAACAAAAAGGCATTTGCCGCCGGCAGGCGGCTTATTAGAACGGAGTGTTGACATGATAAGAGTCAGGTTTGCGCCCAGCCCCACCGGTAATCTGCATATAGGCGGCGCACGAACGGCGTTATTTAACTGGCTTTATGCCAAGGCAAAAAAAGGCCAGTTCGTTTTAAGGATCGAAGATACGGATAAACTGCGTTCAAAAAAAGAATACCTGGATGAGATATTATACAGCCTTGACTGGCTGGGATTTAAATGGGACGAGATATATTACCAGAGCCAGAGGTTCGATATTTATAGGGACTATGCTAAAAAACTGCTGGAGCAGGGCAAGGCTTATACCGTTACTTCACAGGCCGCCCCGGTAGAAGTGGAGCAGGAGGAAAACGCCGTTCAAGCCGGCGGTGAAGCGGTAATTTTTAAGGTCACGCCGCAGAAAATAAAAATAAACGACCTTATCCGCGGAGAGATTGAATTCGACGCTTCTACGATTAAAGACCAGGTCCTGATAAAATCTGACGGTACCCCCACTTATAATTTCGCCTGCGTTATTGACGATGCCTCCATGAATATTACGCACGTTATAAGGGGAGATGACCATATTTCCAATACTCCCAAACAAGTGCTTCTCTACCAGGCTTTAGGATTCAAATTGCCTGAGTTCGCGCATCTGCCGCTGATATTGGCTAAAAGCGGAGGGAGGCTTTCCAAAAGGAAAGGGGCAACAGCGATTTCAGACTACCATAAAATGGGGTATCTGGCCAAGGCCCTGGTAAATTACCTGCTTTTGCTTGGCTGGTCTCCGGGAGGAAACCGGGAAGTAATAGATGTAGAGGAAGCCATCAGGCTTTTTAACATAAAAAATATCAATAAAACCGCGGCCGTACTTGACCTGGACAAGCTCGACTGGATGAACAACCAGTACCTGAAGAAAGCGGACCCGGAAAAACTTTCGGAAGAGGTTATCCCCGCGCTCGTGGAAAAGAGATTCATCGATAAAGATAATTTTGATAGAAATTATGTTGTTTCTCTGGTAAAATTATTTCAGGGAAGGATGACCACGGTAAGCGATTTTGCCGATTGGGCGGATTTTTTCTTCCTGGATGAAATAACTATTGACCCGGAGGCGAAGGAGAAGTTCCTGGCGCAGGATTTTTCCAGGGAGTTTGGCCTTTTTACGAAACGCCTTGAGTCGCTGGACAAATTCGATATCGTTTCTATAGAAGCGGCTTTCAGGGAAATGGTCAAAGAGCTCAATATCGAAGCCAAGGTGCTTATTCATCCGATAAGGGTTGCCCTTACCGGAAAAACAATAGGGCCGGGGCTTTTTGAAGTGATATATTATTTAGGAAAAGAAAAAACCATTAAAAGGCTGTCTGCGTTCATAAAAAAGGAGTGAGTATGGCTGGCAGGAACAAATCTTTCTTATTGGTTTCGTTAAGCTTGGTTTTATTCGCTTTTCTTTTTGTCAGCGGTTGTGAAACTGCTAAAGGTGCGGCATGCGGAGCGCAAGATGGGGCTAAAAAAGACTGGGAGAACGCGAAGAAGACCGACGCCTGGTTGAAAAAGAATCTTTGGTAAAAGCCGCCATGAAACAAACTCCGTTTAAGAAGTGCGCGGGCAGCGTTTTCACTTTATTAGAAATACTCTTGGTCCTGGTGATCGTTTCTATAGTCGCCCGAAAAGTGTTCACCACGTATCTAAAAAAACCTTCCTTAGATAAAAATGCGGAAAATTTTGTTCACGAGCAGGGAATAAATACAAGCAGCCATAAAGCGGTTTTAGAAAGCACCAAAGAAAAGATCCGGGATATTAATAAACAGCTTGAGAAGCAAAACCAGGAAATGGACGAACTGAAATAAATTTGAAAGTGCGCGGTAAATAGATTATACTATAATTGTACTTTGACAATCTGGGAAGTTCCTACTGATAAAGGCAAACTAGCAGTAATGCTGGGGCCCCGCCGTAAAGAACGGCGGGTCCGCTTAAGGATTCCTTAGCGGAGCAAAGCTACCTGTCCTGATTTTAAGGATAGAGGGGCTGCCAAAGAGGCCGTAAAACCCTAAAAATATTGCCTTTTAGGGTTTTTTTATTTCCTTGCCCCGGCTCATGTCTGTCTGCTTTCTTAGCAGATGATTTGAGGCCGGGGCTTTTGTTTAGGGGGAGCCATGTTAAAACATAACCGCTGTAAGACAGCCGTAATTACGCTCCTTTTGGCGATCATCGCTTTATTCCCGTTTCTTTCCCTGCGTGCCGAGCCTTCCGTGGACTTGGAGATCATAAAAATTATCGAATCTGACGGAAATCCCCTGGCTTTTAATTCCGGGACAAAATGTTACGGCCTTTATCAGATCTCAGAAATCTGCCTGAAAGATTACAACCAAATGAACACTACAGCCTATCTGCCTAAAGACTTGTTTAACCCCCGCACCAATGAAAAAATAGCCGGCTGGTATTTTAAACGGATAGAAAAGATGCTTCATTTTTACAATATTCCCGTTTCAACCACAACGCTTATCGCTTCCTATAATTGGGGTATCGGCAATGTGATCAAATGGCACAGGGCCGGAGCAAAATTCCAGGAACTTCCCAAAGCCACGAAGAAATACATACAAACCTACCAAAAATTGAATTTGGCCTCGGTCCGCCCGCGTTAATTGCCAGCCGTTTGTATACAAATTTAAGTTTTCTAATTGATTTTTTGTGATATAATAACTGAAAATTAACTTTTGAGGGAGGCAGGAAGTGAAAAAAATATCCGCATTTTCTATTGCTGTTCTTGTTATTTTATTAAACGCCGGTTGCCAGGATACAAAGACCAGGGCTGTTGAAGGCGGGGTAATCGGAGGGCTCCTGGGTGCTACGGCCGGAGGTATTATCGGCCATCAGACCCATCACGGGGGAGAAGGCGCCGCCATCGGTTTAGCCGCAGGAGCGGCCACAGGGGCTATCGTAGGAAGCCAGATACAAAAACCGGGCCAGCAGACGGCCGCACAGGCAGCTGCTCCGCAACAACAGCAGCAACAGTATGAGAACCCGAACCAGATGTCAATACAACAGGTAGCGCAGCTTGCCAAACAGGGGATTCACGAAGACGTGATTATAGATAAAATACGGCTTTCTAATTCAAAATATAATCTTACACCGGACGACATTAATTACCTTAAATCGCAAGGGGTAAGCCAGAAAGTCATAAGCGTCATGCAGGGGCTGCAATAACAGGTTTTAAACGATGCAAGAAAAAAGAAGATACTCAAGATATCTCACCGATGGAAAAGTTATCCTTAAGCTAAAAGACGGTTCCGGGCGAAGCATAAAAGCGGATTTAGTGGATATCAGTATGGTCGGTATGGGTATGTACTCCCGGGAAAAAATAAGCCCAGGAATTGAGACCAGTTTTGTCCTCATTCATAAATACTGGGACAATCCCGTTATTGGCTCGGGAAAAGTAAGGTATTCCCTGGAGGTAAAAAGGGACGGTGACGCCATTTTCAGGGTCGGCGTCGAGTTTGGCAATCTTATGGAACAGGGTTCCGTTGAGTTCATAGTGGACCGCATTCAGGAAAATCTTCCGAAAAGTAAGTTTTAATTGCTGATCATTATTGCCCTGTCGTCTAATCGGTAGGACTTCAGATTCTGGATCTGACTATCATGGTTCGAGTCCATGCGGGGCAGCTATTAACCTTCCGGATTTCTCCGTACAAAAATATTTCCCATTTAAAAATAGCGGAAAAATATTAATTTTTTGAAACTTTTTTTACTATTGCGCTGTCTAATATAAAAAGGAGGAGGAAATATGATAAAGAAAACTTTAACAAACAAGCTTTTACTTGTTACGGGGCTTTGCCTTACGCTTGTGTTTTCCTACTCAAATGCTTTCGCGTGGGGACATGAAGGAGGAAGGTATCATTATCACGGAGGCAGATGGTATGGAAGAGGATGGTTTGGAATTGAGTTTGCCATTCCTTCTCTCAGAATAGGCGCAGTGGTTGATAGCCTGCCTTTCGGATATACGACTATCGTGGTAGGCGGAATACCCTATTACTGTTATGACCGTGTTTATTATAGGCCTTACCCTGCCGGTTACATTGTTGTTCCTGAGCCGGCTGTGGTTCCAGTCGTTCCCGCCGCTCCGGTTGTTGTAGCTCCTCCAGCTATGGTACAACCTCAGGCGCCTTCGCAAGCAACAGTGACAATTAATGTTCCAAATTCAAGCGGGGGATATACGCCGGTAACTTTAATTAAACGGGGAGAAGGTTATATTGGCCCGCAGGGAGAATATTACGCCGGAAATCCGACTGTTGAGCAGCTAAGGGTCCTGTACGGCAAATAAGTCGGTGGAGCCTAAGCCCGCAATCATTTTATCTGTTCCAATTTGAAAATAAAGGGTTATAATAATATAGTAAAATTTTTATGAGGAGCCCGTATTGTTAAAAGCCATCGATAATTACATTTTTTATTTTATCAATAAAAACTGTAGCAATCATTTCCTCGATATAGCCATGTCTTTATTGACTCAACTGGGGGAGTGGTATGTTTTATTGATTGTAGTTTTGGGTTTGTTTTTTTTCAGGAAAAAAGAAGAAAGAACCACAGCTGTTATCCTGTCTGCCGGATTGGTAGTTTCGTTTTTGGCCGCTTTGCTTCTAAAAATGTGGGTCCAACGCCCGAGGCCCGCTATGCTCCTGCCAAACATTAATTTGCTGGCAAAGGCAAGCGGTTATTCCTTTCCTTCGGGGCATTCGGTAAATATTTTTATGTTTGCGGCTTTATTATCCGCCTGCTATGGAAAAAAAGGTTTCTGGTTTTACCTGGCGGCGTCGGCAGTGGGTTTTTCAAGGATTTATCTAGGCGTGCATTTTCCTTCGGATGTGCTTGCAGGCGCCTTGATCGGGGTCATTTTGGGTAAGATCCTGCAAAAGCTGGTAAAGGTGGCATAAAAGATGACACTTTCAGATTTATCGATTAAAAGGCCTGTATTCGGCTGGATGCTTATGATCGGAATTTTAGTATTCGGCTGGATCGGTTTTTCGCGTTTAGGCGTAAGCCAATTGCCCGACGTGGACTTTCCCGTGGTAACCGTCAATATCACCTGGGAAGGCGCCTCACCGGAAGTCATGGAAACAGAGGTAACCGATATCGTTGAAAATTCGGTGATGAGCGTGGAAGGCGTAAAAGAAGTCACTTCCGTATCCATGCAGGGAGCCACTCAAATAACCATAGAACTTAACCTAAGCCGCAATATTGATGTCGCGCTGCAGGAAGTCCAGACTAAAATCGCGCAGGCGCAAAAGAACCTGCCTAAGGATATCGACCCGCCCATCGTCACAAAGACAAATCCGGAAGATCAGCCCATTATTTGGCTAGCGCTTTCCGGAGACAAGCAGCTTAAAGAGATGACCCATTACGTAAGCGAGACGCTTAAGGATCAGTTTACCACTGTTGAAGGCGTAGGCGATGTTCGCTTAGGCGGCTATGTCGATCCGAATTTAAGGGTGTGGCTTGATGCCACAAGGATGCAGGATAAACAGCTTACGGTTGAGGATATTCTTAATGCCATAGATTTTCAGCATGCCGACCTTCCGGCAGGCTATATCGATACGGGCCTTAAAGAGATCAATATCCGGGTCTACGGAGAAGCAACTACCCCGCAGCAATTTGAAAACATCGTTATACCTCAGCGTGTGCGGGGAGGGCCTATTTGGAAACAGCTGCGTATAGGAGATGTAGGCAATGTTGAAGACGGCCTGGCGGATATCCGCCGCATTTCGCGTAACTGGGGCCGTAGCTCTGTCGGCATGGGTATTGTCAAACAGCGGGGCTCAAACGCGGTAGCTGTAGCCGATGCCGTTAAACGCAGGATGAAAGAGGTTGAAAAGAACCTCCCTACCGGCATGCATCTTAATGTCGTCTTCGATACCACCCAGTTCATAAAAGATTCCGTAAATGAATTGAAATTTAACCTGATCCTTTCGGTCATATTGACTTCCCTGGTTTGCTATTTCTTTTTAGGTTCCTGGAGCGCTAATATAAATGTCCTTTTAGCCATACCGACTTCCCTGATGGGTGCGTTTCTTGTGTTGTATTTCCTGGGATTTACGATCAATACTTTTACCATGCTCGGCCTTTCCCTGGTTATCGGGATAGTTGTGGATGACGCTATTATGGTCCTGGAGAATATCTCGCGTTACCAGGAAAAAGGGCTGCCCCGCGTAGAAGCGGCCCTGATCGGGGCGCGGGAAATTACCTTCGCCGCAATTGCCGCGTCCATCGCCATCCTTGCGATATTTCTTCCGGTGATCTTCATGCAGGGGATAGTGGGGAAATTTTTCTACCAGTTTGGAGTGACCATTTCTGTCGCGGTGCTTTTTTCCCTGTTGGAAGCGCTGACTATAACTCCCATGCGATGTTCGCAATTTTTGGCGGTGGGGCATACAACCAGGCTCGGCAAATTTGTGGATAAACTGATGAAGTCGATATCCGAGCGTTACCGCGCCACGCTCGTATTCTTATTGGGCCGGCCGAAAAGAGTTTTGTTTATCGCGACTCTTATTTTTGTCGCTTCCCTGGCCCTTACTACGGCCTTAAAAAAGGAATTTATTCCTTCTCAGGACCAGGGCCGCTTTTTGACCCGTATATCTCTTCCCCTGGGATCGTCTATCGAGAAAACGGACAGCGTATTTAAAGAAGCGGAGAAATTTCTCATGCAGCGTCCGGAAATAGAGACATATTTTAGCGCGGTGGGGAGTTTTACGGGAAGCCAGGTAAATCAGGGATTTATTTTCATTACGATGAAATCCCGTAAAGACAGGCCAATAGTAAACGGCCATCACGTGACACAGCAGGAATTTATGCAGGTAGTCCGTAAGACATTTAATTCAATCCCGGGGGTGGACCGCGCCGTTATCCAGGACCTTTCGCTTTCCGGATTTACCGCGCAGCGCGGTTTCCCGATTGAATTTACCGTCCGCGGGCCGGAATGGGAGAAGCTGGGCACTTTCTCTCAAGAGATCATGAAGCGCATGAAGGCCTCCGGATTAATGACCGATATCGATACCGATTATCAGCTTGGCATGCCGGAACTGCAGATTTATCCCGACCGTCAAAAAGCCGCTGATCACGGCGTCAGCGTATTATCTATCGCCGACACCATTAACGCCATGTTCGGAGGCATCCGCAGCGGTAAATTCACCAGTAACGGCAAGCGTTATGATGTCCGTGTCCGGCTGGCTGAGGCGGATCGTACAAGCCCTAAAGATATCGACAAGACTTCGGTCCGGAATGAATTCGGGGAATTAGTGCCGTTATCAGCCGTTGTGACTTCTGACGTCAATCCAAGTTTGTTTTCCATAACCCGTAAAAACCGCGAACGGGCTGTCAGCATTTACGCAAATCCCGCTGCGGGGTCTTCCCAGCAGGACGCGTTGAATGCGGTTTTAAAAATAGGAAAAGAAGTCCTGCCGAGCGGTTATCACATAGTGTTTTCGGGAGGTTCGCAGGCTTTCAAAGAATCCTTCCAAAGCTTGATTTTTGCGCTTATCCTTGGGATTTTCGTGGCTTACATGGTGCTGGGCACACAGTTTAACAGCTTTATCCATCCCTTTACCGTGCTTTTGGCCCTGCCTTTCAGCGTCACTGGAGCATTTTTATTCCTTTTCTTAAGCAAAAACTCCATCAATCTTTACAGTATGATCGGCCTTATCCTTCTTATGGGTATCGTCAAGAAGAATTCAATCCTGCTGGTTGATTTTACCAATGTTCGCCGTAACCAGGGGATGAAGGTAAAAGAAGCGCTTTTAGATGCCTGCCCGATCCGCCTGAGGCCGATTTTAATGACTTCCGTCGCCATGATCGCCGCGGCTGTCCCGGCAGCGCTCGCTATCGGTCCGGGTTCGGAAGTAATGGTACCCATGGCTGTCGCGGTTATTGGAGGAGTGGCGCTTTCTACGGTTTTAACCCTTTTTGTGGTGCCTTGCGCCTACGAAGTATTCTCCAGGTTTGAACATAAGACGGTCGAAGGCACCGAAAAAAAAGGGGATTAAGGCTTATAGCCGCAAAACGCATAAACTAAACCCCTGATTAGTAATCCTAATCAGGGGTTTTTTATTGAACCCGGGCTCTTTATCACGGCTATGGTTTTTCTAGAAACAATGTTATAATAAATTACAAGTTTTAGCCGCCATTAAACGGGAAATAATTTTTTTATCGTGAATAATTTTTAAGTTTGTAATGCGGTCCGGAAGCGGAGGCGCGGAATGTGCGGTATCTGCGGAAAATATTATTTCGATCCTTTAAAGCAAGTCGAAGGTTCGCTTTTAAGGAATATGACCTCAGTCCTTGAGCGCAGAGGCCCGGATGAGGAAGCCTGGTGGCAGGAGGGGGCCATTGGGCTGGGTGTCCGAAGGCTAAGTATTATGGATATTGCCCGCGGCCATCAGCCTTTTAGCAGCGAGGACGGCTATGTGCGGGCTGTCTATAACGGGCAGATTTATAATTACCGTTATCTTAAAGAGAAACTTATTTCTTTGGGGCATTTTTTCCTTACCGGTTGTGACGGAGAAGTGATCCCTCATCTTTATGAGGAGTATGGAGAATCATTTTTAAAACATCTGCATGGGATGTTTGGTTTGGCTCTGGTAGACCAGAAGCGGCAAAAATTGATCTTGGCGCGGGACCGTATGGGAATTAAGCCCCTGTATTATTCTGTTTTAGCGGATGGCGTGGTGTTCGGTTCTTCTACCCGCGCTATTTTGTGTGATCCCGCGGTTTCCCGCGATTTTGATCCAGCCGCGCTGCATTGTTATTTTTCCTGCAATTATTTCCCCGACAGCTATACTCCCTTTTCTCAAGTAAAAAAATTGTTGCCGGGGAATTATATTGTATGTGAAGGAGAAAATGTAAGGCGACAACCATACTGGAGCCTGCTCCAGTCTTCAGGGACTGATAATTTGCCCTTGAAAGCCGCGGAGGATAAGTTCAGGTCTCTTTTTATAGGCGCGGTTGAAAATCATCTGCGGGCGGATGTCCCGGTAGGTATTTTTTTAAGCGGAGGGCTTGATTCAAGCTGCATAGCTTATGCGGCAGCGGCCCTTGGAGCGGATGCGGCGGCGTTTAGTATCGGTTTTCGGGAAACAAGTTTTGATGAGAGACCTTATGCTTCTTTGGTTGCTCAAAAGCTGGGCATCCGCCATTACGATTGTTTGCTGCCGGAAAATCTGGGTTCTCTAGTTATCCAGGCAGGGGAAGCGCTGGATATTCCCATTGGCGAACCTTCCTTTCTTCCGACTTACGCGCTTTCCGCATTTGCCAGTGAGCATTGTAAAGTAATCCTTTCGGGAGAAGGCGCGGATGAGCTTTTGTGGGGGTACGAGACTTATTTGGCCAATATTCTTGCGGCCCCGCTGTTTTTACTTCCTTCCCCTCTAAGGCGACACGTTTTTGGGTTGATTGCGCAGGTTTTTGCGCGCAATGATACATGGTTAAACAAGCGGCAGCGTCTTGA
>JAQULD010000036.1 GCA_028719045.1 Candidatus Omnitrophota bacterium
TTTGAATATCGTTTTTCGCGACAGGAACCTATCCGACCTGATCGGCTTCGTGTACCACTCCTGGCGCGCTGAAGACGCGGTTACCGATCTCCTGAAGCACCTGGACAATATAGGCGCGGCTTTTAAAGGGAAAGATATTTTAGTGACCATTGCCATGGATGGAGAGAATGCCTGGGAATATTATTCCAATGACGGCCATGATTTCCTGGAGCTGCTTTATAAAAAACTTTCCGAGTCCAAGACCATAAAGACCACCACTGTTTCCGATTATTTAAAAATGTTCCCTCCAAAGCATGAGATCAAACGCCTTGCCGCAGGCTCCTGGATATACGGAGATTTCGGGAAATGGATGGGCAATCCCCATAAGGTCAAAGCCTGGGAGTGGCTGGCAAAAGCGAGAGAAGAGCTGGAAAAAATAAATGATAAATTACCGCAAGATAAGGCGGCGCTGGCCTGGAAACAGATGTATATATTGGAAGGAAGCGACTGGTTCTGGTGGTACGGCGAAGATTATCCCGGTTATTTTGATTACCTTTTTCGCATGCATTTGTCTAACTTCTATCAGCTCATCGGCAAAGAAATCCCCGAATACGTTACTAAGCCCCTTGAACCATAAAAAAGGGGACGTTTCTCTTTTCCCTAATCAATAACCTGTTGACAACACTCGGTTTTCGTGTTATAAAAATAAAATAACAATTCCTATCATTATTTTTCCCATAGATGGATAATAAAGATATTTACGAACATCTTGCAGAGATTTATCTGGACACTCCGCTTAAACGAAAACAAAGAGTCCAAGGAAACTTGAATTCCCCAAAGAAATATATCGTGGTTATTTCTCTTTTGATCGTTCTGGCGGTTGCCCTCATTTTCGTGGCTGTCATAAGCAGCGGGCGCCCCAAAAATAAGGATTCGCGCCTGGTCCATGTCGTCCAGCCCGAAGCGATAAAGCTCAACTATCATTTCGACCCCACCAGAAAAGAAATATATTCCATAGGACTGAATAAATTCAATCTCGCCGGATTTAAAAGCCTGGTGTTCTCGGCCAAGAAAACCAACTTTAAAGACACGCTTTCCTTAAGAGTGGAATTTTCCAACGGCTACCGGGAAAAATCTGAAATATACTTAAAGGACCTTTCGAATAAATGGAAAGAATACAGGATAAATTTTCCCGAGTTTAAAGAGATTTCCGACTGGTCTGAAATGACCAATCTTTCGTTTATAGTAGAGGAATGGAACTCGTCCGACAAAGCGGGCGCGGTCTACCTGGAAAATATAAGATTTTCAAAGTAAATTATTTAACCCGCGGCGATATAGCCGCCACAGTAAAAAGGAGGATGGATGAGGATAATTTCCATAACCAATCAAAAGGGAGGCTGTGGAAAGACCACTACTGCGGTCAACCTCGCTGCGTCTTTAGCTGTCAATAAAAGAAAAGTCCTGCTTATAGATCTTGACCCTCAGGCTCACGCGTCTCTTGGTTTAAACATCAAGAACGAACTGAGTATTTACAACGTACTTTCGAAGCTCACCTCTAAGAAGGCGCGCCTGGAAGATATTATCCAGAACGTAAGCGAGAATTTCGATATCGCTCCTTCCAGGTTAGTCTTAAGCACTTTAGAGCAGGAACTCGCCGGTGAGATCGGCAGGGAATCCCGCCTTTGGGATATCTTAAACGACTTCCACAAAACTTACGATTATATTTTGATCGATTGCCCTCCGAACCTCGGGCTCCTTACCATAAACGCCATCCGCGCGGCGGACGAAATAATCATTCCCGCCGAGGCAAGCAGGTTCTCCCTTGAAGGGATGAGCCAGCTTCTTGAGATATTGAACCTCGTCAAAGACCGGCTCGGCCACGGTGTGAATTGGAGAGTGCTGGTCACGAATTTTGATTCCCGCCTGCGCCATTCTTTCACCATGCTGGATAAGATCAAGGCTGCTTTTAAGGCGAAAATGTACTCTACCATCGTGCACGTGAACGTGAAACTTAAAGAAGCCCAGAACGAAGGCACGCATATTTTAAACTATGACAAATATTCCCGCGGCACCAAGGATTATTACAGCCTTTCCCGCGAGGTGATCATGAATGAAAGCTTTTCCAATGTAATGCCCGCTATCCAGGAAAAAATGGACAAGATCCTTAAAGAGGAACTGCCCAAACTGGCGAAGCTCCAGTTCGCTTATTACGCTCCTGGTGCTAGCAAAGTCCATCTCGTAGGAGAGTTTAATGATTGGGAGCTAAGCGATAAAACTCTCATGAGAAAAGATAACGGCACCTGGAAAAAAGATATAAACACTAATCCCGGCAGCTATCGTTACCGTTTTGTCGTGGACGGAGTTTGGACCGAGGATCCCACAAATCCCGAAAAAGCGTTGAATCCTTACGGCCAGATGGATTCCCTGGTCAAGGCTTAAGAGCTGATAAAGGTCCGTTGCATTCTTAGGAGGTTAGTATGGTAGTAAAGAAAAAGAAACCGGCTGCCAAAAAGAAGGCTGTTAAAAAGCCGGTTAAGAAGCTGGTTAAAAAACCTGTAAAAAAACCTGTCAAAAAATCCCTTCCCAAGAAGAAGAGCAAAGCGGTTGTTATCGGGGAAATAACGCATTATTTCCCCCATGTCAGGGCCGCGGTAATAAAAGTGAAGTCTCCTCTTGCGGTAGGCGAATCGATAAAAATCAAAGGCCACACCACTGATTTTATCCAAAAAGTTTCCTCGATGCAGATAGACCGGACGCCGATCACCAAAGCCAAAAAAGGCGATGAGATAGGCCTTCTTGTTGATTCCCGTGTTCGTAGGAAAGATATGGTATATAAAGCATGACGCTGGCTATTGGAATAATAGCTAAAGATGGCGTAGCGATCGCTTCTGACAGCCGGGTAACCAGCGGCGACCCCAGGGGCCCCACCAATGTCAATGATACTGTTAAGAAGATCTTTGACCTGGGAGATTTTTGCGGCCTGGCGATAGCGGGGGACGGGGGGCTGGGCTCAAGCGTCATAGATGTGATCTATTATGAGCTGCATAAGAACCCGGATTACCGTTTTTTAAGCGTTGACGAAACTTTGCGCCTTTGCCGGGATATCTCGATCTCTAAATACAATGAATGGTTTAAGCAGGTAAATTACGAAGACCGGCCTACGCTGCATCTAATATTGACCGGATTTCGTAAAAATATAGCTAACGCCGCTTTTATTAATACTCCGGAAATATTCACTTTGCACAGCGAACGTAATTTCGCGCCTCACCGCTGGACACTTTTAGGTTTTATGGCGATAGGTATAACGCCTTTGGCTACCTATCTGCTTAATACGCTTTATACGAAGGAAATTACGCTTCAACACGCGTTGGAATTGGCGACTTTCGCGATATTAGAAACTTCCACGCAGGATGGTAAAGTAGGAAAGGATATCCAACTGGCTTCATTTTCGCTTGAGGCGCCGTTTCGCATGTACAGCCAGGAAGAAGTGAACGAGTTTACGTCAACCGCAGAGCGCCATCGCATGGATCTGCGCAAAGCATTCTACATTTAACTAACGGAGGTAACAGAAAATGCGTCTTTCGGAAATAATGAAAAAAGCCAGGTCTCTTGGCATAAAGAACGGCTGGATGTATCCTAAAACCAAACTGGTCAAAGCTATCCAGCGTAAAGAAGGCAACTTCGATTGTTTTGGTTCCGCTAAAGGCAGCTGTAATCAGATGGCGTGCTGCTGGAGAGAAGATTGCATCAGCATTAAGTAACCCACAAAGAAAGGGGCTCTAAATGATGGACGCATATGATTGTTTCGGCGCGGGTATCGCTAAAGAGGCTTTATTGTTGATCGGCCTGGCTTTAGGTTACATCGTTTGTTTTTTCGCGAAACAGGAAGAAAAAAGCTTTAAACTCCTGGGTATTTTTATCGGCACTTTGATCATTACTTTGTGTTTGTCTTTCTTGTTAGCCATGGCAATCTTAAACTTAAAAATGAATTGCGCCCTTGACAGGCGTGCCTCTTACAAAAGCATCTACATGCATAAGTTTAATCCTAATATGATGCAGCAGCGCATGATGATGCCTCCTCCGGTACCTGTGCCTCAGCCTCCACAGCAACAGCAGGGGCAGCAGTCTGAGAAGCCGAATCAGCCTTATTCGCAGCGCAAATAACAATTTCGGCAATTTCTCGACAACATTGTTTAAAATAATATACATCTAAGCTATACCCTTGTAGCCTAAAGGGTTACAAGGGGACTTGCGTCAAATCCAATAACAGCGCAAAATTTACATCCGTTTAATTTTAGCAACATTCTGGTAAAACAGCAATAACCCGGCGCTAAATCCTCCGGCGCCCATCCTCCATAACCATCTGTAATAAAATAGCTTAGAACTTTAATAAAATATCCGTCGCCAAATCTATGTCTTGGCATAGAAAATGCTTATATATGATATAATAAGACATTTCGGGACAGAATAGGACATACTCGGACATACTAGGACAGTAAAGGACGAAATGTCCAGCTATTAAATAGCCTTTTTACGTAAATATTAAGCAATAAGGAGGAAAAAGTGGCAAACGGTAAAATGACTATTACAGATGTAGCGGATAGGATTGGGGTTACTCCCAAGACGATAATCCGTTGGGAAAAGTCGAAGAAGGTGATCCGCCCGAAGCGCGATTGGCGCGGCTGGAGGGTTTACGACAAAATTGATCTCAAAAGGTTAAAAGACTTTAAAGAGACCATAATTATCTTTGAGGAGGATGGAAATGGACAAGAATAACAAGATTTTGGCGTTGTTTTTAGTGTTTTCGCTTATGTTTTGCGTAAGCGCGTTTGCTGTCGAGAACAGCGATGATTTAAGGATAATCGACCAGGCCGCTAAGGCTCCCGCGCGAAACATTAGCGCAAGCCCCGCGCAGTCTCAGGATCAGGTGCCGCCTTTAAGCCTGGCTACCGCTACCCCAAACAACAAATTCGAGGACCCGCTTAAATACACCCTTGGCCCCGATGATGTGGTTGAGATCACGGTTATGCGTCATTCTGAATTTAGCGGTATTTACCCGGTAAACCTTGAAGGAAAGATACAGTATAAATTTGTCGGCGACCTTGACGTAAGCGGCCTTACCAAAAAACAGCTCGAAGACAAGATCAGAGGTATAATCGCCAACTACGTGATCAATCCGGATGTAAACGTTTCGATACTCGAATACAAAAGCAAAATGATCTACGTACTCGGAGAAGTGGGAGCTCCCGGAAAATACTATATGCGTTCTGAGACCATTCCCATAAGAGAAGCGGTTGTTCAGGCGGGATTACCTACTTTATCGGCTGCTATGCGTAAATGCAGGATAATCACCCCTTCCAAGAACGGCAAGATAGTTATAAAGAACGTTGACCTGTTTTCCGTACTTTACGGCGGAAATTTAAAGTATAATCTCGATATGCATCCCGGAGAAGTTTTGTATGTGCCGGCGACCATAATGGCAAAGATCATCAGGGTCATAAGCCCGGTTACCCAGACAGTGAGCACCGCGGCTGAAGGGCCTAGCAGCGTTCAAACCGGCAGAACAGCTACGAGAGCGTTGTCAACCCCTGTACCATAAGGAGACAGAAAAAAATGGAAAATCAAGAATTTGTAAAATACCGTAACCCCGCCGACTACCTGAAGATATTCTTCAGGAGAAAATGGCTCTTGATCGCGCCCATTTTCGTGGGGTTTGTCTTTAGCGTGATCGCCTGTTTTATGCTGCCTCCGACCTATGAATCATCCACCGTTATCTTGGTCGAAGAAGAGAAGCTGATCAACCCTCTTATCCAGGGATTGGCGGTTTCAACCAGCGTGGCTGAAAGAATGCGCACTTTAAGAGAGCAGATATTAAGCTGGAGCAGCCTGGTGGAGTTGACCAAGAAGCTTAATCTTGCCAAGGATACCGCCAGCCAAGGCCAGTTCGAAACCCTTATCGCCGACCTCAGGAAAAACATCGTCGTGCAATTAAAAGGGCCGAACTTCATTAAGCTCGCCTACCGCGGCAAGAACCCCGAGCAGACCCTGCTTGTGGCGCAGACTCTTAAGGAGATCCTGATAGAAGAGAATATGCGTTCTCAGACCAAAGAGACCGATGTAGCCATAAACTTCTTAAAAGACCAGCTGCAGCTTTATAAGAGGAAGATCAAAGAAGCGGAAATTTCCAATATGGAAGAAAAATTAAAGGCTTTGCTGGTAGATTCCACTGAAGAGCATCCGATGGTTAAAGATTTAAGGAGCCAGATAGCCGCCGCGAGAAAAGAACTGGATTCCACTGATTACAAAGTTACCGGCAACGAGCAGCCCATCGGCAGCGCGAACCGCGAGGCTTTGAAAAAAGAATTGGATAAGATACTGGGCAAGGACGGTACAGTATCAGTCAGCGCGGGCACAGCTATGGCAAGTGAAATCGATCCTTCCGCCGACCCGAACCAGTCTATCTATAAACTGCTTTTAATGGATAAAGTCGACGCGACTTTAGCCCGCGACATAAACGTGAACGAAAACATCTACAACATGCTGCTTCAGAAATTAGAGACCGCTAAGATCACCCAGCGCCTGGAAGTTTCCAAAGAAGGCACCCGTTACACGGTCATCGACCCGCCCCGGCTTCCGCTAAAGCCGGTTAAACCCAACAAGTTCATGGTGGTTTTCTTAGGCATATTTTTAGGCGGAGCGAGCGGCGTGGGCCTGGTTTTAGGGCGTGAATTCATGGATCAGTCTTTTCTCGATATAGAAGACGCCAAGCAGAGCCTTGAGCTTCCTATATTGGGGGCTATTTCAAGGATCACGACGCAGGAAGAAATAGATAAAGAAAAGCACAAGGAAAAGACCATCATGACCGCGGCTTTAGTTGTTTCCGCGGTGCTGATCATCGCGGTGATGTTGATCTCTTTCTTTAAAAGGTAGGCTGAATATGTACGAAAAATTCTACGGATTCGCGGAAAAACCTTTTAACACCACGCCGGACTCGAAATTTTTCTTTCCCAGCGCCAAGCATACCGAGGCCTTAAACAGCCTGGTTTACGCCATAAGCGAGAGAAAAGGCTTTGTGGTGATCACTGGCGAGATCGGCGCGGGAAAGACCACGGTTTCCAGGACGCTTTTGAACAAACTTGAGGTTAATACGAAAGTCGCGGTCATTACCAATACGCATTTGACCGCGCGCGAGCTTATCTCCGAGATACTCTCTGAATTCGGCGTGGAATATAAATCCGGCTCCAAGCAAAAGCTTCTTTCGCAGCTCAATGATTTTCTCATCCAGCAGTTAGCCGCGGATATCAATGTGGTTTTGATCATTGATGAAGCGCAAAACCTTACTCCCACGGTTTTGGAAGAAGTAAGGATGCTTTCTAACCTCGAGACCGAGAAAGAAAAACTGATCCAGATCATCCTTATGGGCCAGCCTCAGCTTAAAGCGAAACTGGAAAACCCCAAGCTGGAACAATTCAAGCAAAGGATCGCGGTTTACTATCATCTCCGCCCGTTAAGCAAAAATGAGACCGCTGAATATATCATCCACAGGCTAAAAACCGTAAGCAATAACGGCGTTGAACAGATCTTTTCCGAGGAAGCGATAGAGCTTATCTACAACCATTCCACCGGCATTCCCAGGATCATCAACCTGGTCTGCGACAGCGCGCTTTTATCAGGTTATATCTACGATTGCAAAAAAATAAACGACAAGATCATTTGCGAGGTCATTAAAGAACGTGAGCTCAGCGCTAATACTCTGGAGATTATCGAAGAAGTAAAGGAAACCGCGCAACCGCCGAAGATCTTTTGCTGCGTGCATTGCCAGAAATATGCGAAATGCGAAACAAAATGGGATAGAGGCATAAAAGGGCAGGAACAGCTTTGCTGCCCTACCTGCCATAGTTATACATCCTGTGTTGAGAATACCAAGAAAATTAAACTTAATTAGAAGGAGCCAAAATGGGAAAGATCACAGACGCGTTAAAAAAGGCCGCGCAAGAGAGGTTAACCAGGCTGGATAAGATAGAGCAGAAGGAAGAGGAGAAATATCAATTCGTGGTCAAAAAGACGGTTGATTCCAAGATCGACCCGCGTATTGTCGCCTTTTATGACCCCAAATCTCCGGTGGTGGAACAATACCGCACCCTGCGCAGTAATATCCAGGCGATAAATTCCAGGCATCCGGTCAAGGCCATTACCGTTACCAGCTCTATTCACGGGGAAGGTAAGACCATTACCTCAATAAACCTGGCGATCTCGATGGCGCACGATTTAAACAAAAAACAGATACTTCTGGTGGATGGCGATATGCGCCGCGCGAGTGTTAAAAGATACCTCGGCATAAACCCTGAAGTTGGGCTGGCGGATTTAATTGCTAACGGCGCGAAGATGGAAGACGCTCTCCTTAATATAGGCGTTGAAAACCTGACCATTCTTCCGGCTGGAAAAGTCCCTCACAACCCGGCTGAACTCCTGAATTCGTTGAAGCTAAAGAACCTTATCAGCATGCTCAGAGAAAAATACGATTACATAATCTTTGATTCTCCGCCGATTATACCTGTTACAGACGCGGGGCTCATCGGCTCGCAGACTGATGGTGTAGTAATGGTGATCAAAGCCAACAAGACCCAGAAAGGCATTGTTCATCATAGTGAAAGCCTGCTAAAACAGGTCCAGGCAAAAGTACTCGGCTACGTCTTAACGAATATCCAGTACCATATTCCGGATTACATATACCGCTACCTATAAAAAGGGGACGTTTCTATTTATTAATAAGGAGAACACAACATGCACAAACTATTCGGCACCGACGGTATCCGCGGGATGCCCGGTGAACATCCTTTAACTGATGAGATGATCTTGAAGATCGGCAAGGCCGCGGCAATGCTTTTGCACAAGCAGAGAAAGCCTGATAGCAGGCATTACAAGATCCTTCTGGGCAAAGACACCCGTCTTAGCTGTGAAATAATCGAAAAGCTCCTGGCAGGAGGAATTTCTTCCTGCGGCGTGGATGTGGTGCTGACCGGGGTGGTCTCAACTCCCGGCCTTTCATACCTTACCAGGAAATTAAAAGCTGACATGGGAGTAATGATCTCCGCTTCCCACAACAAAGCGGAGGAAAACGGCATCAAATTTTTCTCAAGCTCCGGATACAAACTTTCAGTAACTCAGGAAAAACAGATCGAAGAGCTGGTAGCGGGAGGTTTTATCGATTCCGATAGGTTGTCCGCTGACGAAACCGGCTCGGTCTCACACGCCAAAGACAGCCAGAGGCTTTATATTGATTTCTTAAAATCCAAAGCGGGAGGATTAAAATTAAACGGGCTTAAGATTTTGGTTGATGGCGCGAACGGCGCGCTTTACAGCCTCGGTCCGACATTATTTAAGGAACTGGGGGCGAAAGTTTTTTCCATAAACGACCAGCCGGACGGTAAGAATATCAATCTTAACTGCGGGGCATTATACCCGGAGAATATGGCAAAGCAGCTGCTTAAGAATTGCGCGGATATCGGCTTTTCCTATGATGGTGACGGGGACAGGGTGATCTTATCAGATGAGACCGGCAAAGTCTTAGACGGAGATTACTTTATGGCGATAGTGGCTTTGCATCTTATGAAACAGAACAAACTGCCTAAGAATAAAGTCGCCGCGACTGTCATGAGCAATTTTGGTTTGGAAGAGGCCCTGGAAAAGGGAGGCGTAAAGCTCGTGCGCACTGATGTCGGAGACCGCAACGTTACCGAGTTAATGCTAAAGGACAATCTTATTTTCGGTGGAGAGCAGGCAGGCCACATTATTTTTCTGCACGAATCCACTACCGGAGACGCGTTGATCGCCTCGCTTGAAATGCTCAAAGTTATGCAGGAAACCGGCAATAAGCTAAGCGAACTTGCCAAGTGTATGAAAAAATACCCGCAGATATTAGTTAATATAAAGGTTAAAGAAAAGGTACCATTCGATAATCTTCCTGTAGTTAAAGAAAAACTCAAGCAATTTAATGAATGGTTGAAAGATTCAGGAAGGATCCTCTTGCGTTATTCCGGCACCGAGCGCCTGGCGCGCGTCATGGTCGAAGGCAAAGACAAAGATATGATCGAAGAAATCGCGAATAGTTTAGCTGAACGCATCAAACAGGAAATAGGAGCGTAAAATGAGTTTATACGAATCCATCAAAAACAAAAAAGATAAAGTCGCGGTTGTGGGCCTGGGCTACGTCGGCCTTCCATTGGCAGTTGAATTCGGCAAAAGCGTAAAAACGATAGGTTTCGACCTGAACCAAAAACGTATTTCTGCCCTGAAGAATTCTATTGATACCAATAATGAAACAAGCTCGGAAGAGATAAAATCCGCTAAATACCTGGAAGTTACCGATGATCCTGAGAAATTAAAAGAAGCCAAGTTTATCATTGTCGCGGTCCCTACACCCATCACCCAGAGCAAACAGCCTGACCTGGAATGTGTTATCAGCGCTTCGGTAACAGTGGGGAAAAATCTCACCAAAGGAAGCATCGTAGTTTTTGAATCCACGGTATATCCCGGAGTTACGGAAGAGGTTTGCGTCCCCATCCTGGAAAAAGCCTCGAAATTAAAATATGGTAAAGATTTCAAAGCCGGCTATTCCCCGGAGCGTATTAATCCAGGAGACAAAGAGCATACTTTGCAGAGCGTGATCAAGATCGTTTCCGGCTCAGATGAGGAAACCCTTGAAGAAGTGGCTAATGTATATAACATCGCGGCAAAAGCAGGGGTTTACAAGGCGGAATCCATTAAGGTAGCAGAGGCAGCTAAAGTCATTGAGAACACCCAGCGTGACCTGAATATCGCCCTTATGAATGAACTGGCAGTCATTTTTCACAAAATGGGCATTGATACTAAAGCAGTGCTTCAGGCGGCCGGCACAAAATGGAACTTTATCAAGATGCAGCCCGGCCTTGTCGGCGGCCATTGTATCGGAGTGGACCCGTATTATCTTACTTACAAGGCTGAGGAAATGGGGTATCACCCGCAGGTCATCCTTGCCGGAAGAAAGATTAACGATGATATGGGCAAATACATTGCCGAGCAGGCGATAAAGAAGCTTATCGAAGCGGATAAAACCGTAAAAGGCGCTAAAGTCCTGCTTCTGGGCATTACTTTTAAAGAGAATATAAGTGACATCCGCAATTCCCATGTAGTGGATATTATCAAGGAACTCAAGGAATACGGAGTCAATGTAACAGTTTGCGATCCATTGGCTGATGAGGAAGCGGTGAAACACGAGTATGGAATAGAATTGACAAAATATTCCAGGAATATGAAGGCTGACGCGGTAGTGATCGCGGTAAGCCACAATATTTTCAAAAAGGAAGTTACTCTGGAAGCGCTGAAAAATCATCTCAAGATTAACGGCGCCAAAGGCGTAGTCATCGATGTCAAAGGCATCTTTGAAGCTTCGATGTTTGATAACACCGGCATTTTGTATTGGAGATTATAAAGGAGGAACAAATGAAATTTCTCGTCACCGGCGGAGCAGGTTTTATCGGCTCCCACATCACCGAAACCTTACTGAAAAAAGGATATTTTGTCCGAGTCCTTGATAACTTCTATAGCGGCAAGCGCGAGAACCTGTCTTTCGCCAAGGACAACTTCGAACTCATCGAAGGCGACATAAGGGACAAGGAAGCGTGTCTGAAGGCCACCAAAGGCGTAGACGCTATTCTGCACCAGGCAGCCCTGCGCAGCGTTCCCAAATCAATGTCCGCTCCCCACGATTACAACGCGGTCAACATTGACGGAATCTTGAATATGCTGGAAGCCGCCCGTGATAACAAGGTGAAACGTTTTGTTTTTGCTTCCTCAAGCTCGGTTTACGGGGACACAGACAAATTTCCCCAGCAGGAAACCGATTATCCCAAACTTATTTCGCCCTATGCTTTAAGTAAGCTTACCGGTGAATATTACTGCCGTATTTTCTCAGAACATTTCGGCGTTGAAACCGTCTGCTTAAGGTATTTCAATGTTTTCGGCCCGCGCCAGGCTCTGGATGACGAATACGCCGTAGTCATACCAAAATTTATCCACTGTATCTTGCATGATGAACAACCACCCATCTTCGGCACCGGCAAGCAGTCCAGAGACTTTACCTATATAGACAACGTCGTCCAGGCCAACATCCTTGGCGCTACCACTCCCGGCATTAAACATGAAGTCGTAAACGTCGCCAACGGCAAAGACACCACAGTCCTGCAGCTTGTAGAATCCATTAACAAAATAGTCGGTAAAGATATTAAGCCTAAATTACTTCCGCTAAGAGCCGGAGACGTTTTTCGCACCCTTGCTGACATTACTAAGATAAAGAAAGTGCTTAAATACAAGCCCGCGGTAGAATTCGACGAAGGCCTGCGCAGAACAGTAGAATGGTTTAAGACTAAGGAGAAATAATGAAAACTAACCGTCCTTGGGGAAGCTATACAGTATTAAACAGCGGAAAAGGTTTCAAAGTAAAACTGGTTGAAGTAGCCCCGCATAAACGCCTTAGTTTGCAGAAGCATACTTACAGAAGCGAGCATTGGGTTGTGGTCCAGGGAACAGCCAAGATCACCAATGGCAGGGATATTGTTTTCTTAGAGGCAAACGAAAGTACTTATATTCCAAAGAAAGGCACTCACCGCTTAGAAAATCCCGGTTCCAAGCCTTTAAAGATCATCGAAGTTCAGTGCGGCACCGTGCTCAAAGAATCAGACATCGAAAGATTAGAAGACGATTTTAGGAGATAAAATGCAGACAAAGATACGAGTATCTGTTACAAAAACTATACTCGCCATTATTATCCTGCTTGTCCTGATCCTTAACATTAAGATCTATTTTATGATGAAACGCTTCGAAAAGAATATGCAGGCGCAGGAAGAGAAGATAAAAGGGTACTCTCTTGATGCCGTGAAAGTTGGTGCTGATTTAATGGAACAGGTAAACCCTAAATTAACCGATATCATCAGTAAGCTCAAGGTTTTATACGCTGACAGCGATGCCCACGCGCAGGCAATCGAAAACCTCACCAAGGCAAAGAACACCTTATTCGACAAAACCACCTCACTTGAGCTTTCAATAGATAATCTTAAAAGCGAAGAAGAACAGCTTTCTTCAGAATTCACCGCTTTGTTTATCAACAATAAAAACCTCAAGAAACCTTAAATATGAAAGGTATCATTTTAGCCGGAGGTAAAGCGACAAGGTTATATCCTATAACTAGGGGTGTTTGCAAGCAATTGCTCCCGGTTTACGATAAACCTATGATTTACTATCCCCTTTCAGTACTTATGTTAGCAGGTATACGAGATATCCTGATTATATCAACTCCGGAAGCTCTCCCCAGATTCTCTGACATTTTAGGTAACGGCTCTGATTACGGCTTAAAAATTAGCTATGCCGAACAAGACCAGCCGAGAGGCTTGGCTGAAGCCTTTATAATAGGGGAAAAGTTCATTGGAAAGGATAAAGTCAGCCTTGTCCTCGGGGATAACATTTTCTTTGGCCACACCCTTACCGAGATACTAACTCAGGCAGTAGAGCAGGAAGAAGGGGCAACAGTCTTTGGCTATTATGTTAAAGATCCCCAGCGTTAC
>JAQULD010000037.1 GCA_028719045.1 Candidatus Omnitrophota bacterium
GCAGGCAGCCGGAAACAAAGCCGTTCAGGTCATTCTCATCCGCGTGTCCGGAAAAAGTATTGATGAAGGAGACTTCGGCGTTTAATTCGTATTCTATGCCGAATATACGCACAAACGGCAATTTATCGACTATTTTCTTGCCAAGTGTATTCTGCGCCATGTAGCCGACCACAAGAATGGTATTCCTTGAATCCTGGATGTTGTTCTTAAGATGATGCAGTATCCTTCCTGATTCGCACATCCCGCTTCCGGCGATAATTATCATAGAGCGCTTATCGTTGTTCAGGCTCTTTGATTCCCTCTGGTCCCTTACGTACCTGATATTCAATAAGTCGAAAGGGCTGCGCCCGGAGAGTATCGCGTTCCTGGTTTCCTGGTCCAGGTATTTAACATGATATTTGAATAAATCCGTTATATCTATCGCCAGGGGGCTGTCCACATATATAGGTATGGGAGGGATCGCTTTCTGCTTAAGCAGGCTGTTCAGGAAATAAATCACCTCCTGCGTGCGCTCCAATGTGAAAGAAGGAATAAGTATCTTTCCCTTGCGCTGCACGGTGCGGTTTATGCAATCCTTCAGCTTAACCTCTGCATCTTCTATGGGGGAATGCATCCTGCCCCCGTAGGTACTTTCCAGGATCAAATAATCCAGCCCTTTGGGAATAACGGGATCATTTAACAGCGGCAGGTTCTTACGGCCCAGGTCCACCGCGTACCCCAGGCGTAGATTGCGATTTTCCTCCTTTATGTCCAGGACGATGATCGCGGAACCTAAAATGTGCCCGGCGTCAAAGAGAGTAGCGGAAATTTCTTTTGATGCCTGAAATTTCTGGCCGTAGGAAAGTGAATGAAACCTGCTGCAGGCTTTTAACGCGTCGCTGCGCGTGTAAAGCGGTTTTCTCGGGGCCAGCCCCAGCCGCTTATTTATTTTATTGAGGTATTTTGTATCTTCTTCCTGGATCCTTCCGGAATCCTCGAGCATCAGCCTGCTTAAATCCTTTGTGGCCCCGGTCGCGTAGATCTTTGAGCGCAAACCTTTTTTTACCACAAGGGGGATATTGCCGCTATGGTCGATATGGGCGTGGGAAAGGATAAAAGCGTTTAATTTTCCGGGGTTGTAGCTAAACGTTGTGTTTACCTTATAGGCTTCGTCCCTATGCCCCTGGAATAACCCGGCGTCTAGCAAAACTTTTGATTTACCTGCGGAAACCAGATGGCTCGAACCGGTAACAGTTCTTACGCCTCCCAGGAATTTTATACTAACAGCCATATTTAACGGTCGTAAGTGGAGTAAAAGTACGGGGTATAAGCCTGGAATTCCGCAGCGCAGGTATCCACCAGCTTAAATGAAGGCGCGATATTAAAGGTCTTACGCAATTGACGGATATCTTCTTCTTTCTTGTCGAGCAAGCCCGCCAATTGCCTGTCGCTGAAGCCGTATTCTTTCGCGGCGCTTAAGAGCTCTTTGGTAAGATTATTTTTATTCTTGATGATCTTTCTCTCAAGGTCGATGATCTCTTTGATATTATAAAGGAACCAGCGGTCAATCCTGGTTAATTCCTGGATCTTTTCGATTTCCATCCCCGCCCTCAAGGCGTCTCCTATGTAAAATATCCTTTCGGCGTTCGGGACCCTCAATTTCTGATAAATCTTATCAAGCGTGCCGTTGTCCGCCTTGATCTCTCCCTGGCCTTTGAATAAAACGCTCTCCAACCCGAATTTTTTTATTTCCAGCGAACGCAGGCCCTTTTGCAAAGCCTCCTTAAAGGTCCTTCCGATCGACATCGCTTCTCCCACCGACTTCATCGATACTGTTAACGTCGGGTCGGCTGAAGGAAACTTCTCAAAAGTAAAACGCGGCACTTTGACCACGCAATAATCTATCGCGGGCTCAAAACACGCCGGAGTCTCTTTTGTAATATCGTTGGGGATTTCGTCAAGGGTATAGCCGACCGCCAGTTTCGCGGCGATCTTGGCGATTGGGAAACCCGTGGCTTTGGAAGCCAAAGCGGAACTCCTGGAAACCCTGGGGTTCATCTCGATAATCACCATGCGCCCGGTTTCAGGGTGCACCGCGAACTGTATATTCGACCCACCGGTTTCAACGCCTATTTCCCTGATGCAGGCGATAGAGGCGTCCCTCATAATCTGATACTCCTTATCGGTAAGCGTCTGGGCAGGAGCAACGGTAATGCTGTCTCCGGTATGCACGCCCATGGGATCAAAATTTTCAATGGAACAAATTATGACGACGTTGTCTTTTAAGTCGCGCATGACCTCCAGCTCAAACTCTTTCCAGCCTATCACCGATTCTTCGATCAGGATCTCGCTTATCATGCTGGACTCCAGGCCGTGTTTCGCTAATTCCCTGAATTCCTCTATATTATAGGCAACGCTTCCCCCCGTTCCGCCAAGGGTAAAACTTGGGCGGATGATCACGGGGAAACCTATTCCTTTGGCTACCTCAAAAGCTTCCTTTAAATTATAAGCCTGTCCGCTTTTGGGCAGGTCAAGGCCTATTTTCTGCATAGCCTGTTTAAACAACCTGCGGTCTTCCGCTTTCTTTATAGCCTTGATATTGGCCCCGATAGTTTCAACTTTATATTTCTTCAACACCCCCATCTCCGCCAAAGCGACCGCGGTATTTAAAGCGGTTTGCCCCCCTAACGTCGGTAAGAGGGCGTCGGGCCTTTCCTTAGCGATTATCTTTTCTATCACTTGGGGAATTATGGGTTCGATG
The DNA here is from genome assembly GCA_028719045.1 of Candidatus Omnitrophota bacterium. The sequence continues at coordinate 2,741 of JAQULD010000037.1, forward strand.
TAGGTCCGGTCCGCCATCTGCGGATCGGTCATAATGGTAGCCGGGTTTGAATTTACCAAAACCACCTTAAACCCCTCCTGCTTCAAGACCTTGCAGGCCTGGGTGCCGGAATAATCGAATTCACAGGCCTGGCCGATCACGATCGGCCCCGAGCCTATTATCAAAATCTTCTTAATATCTGTACGTTTAGGCATATTGTCCGGGTTTTAAGCTTTACGCTTTAAACTTTCTTATCATTTCCATGAATACATCGAATAAATACATCGCGTCATGCGGCCCGGGAGAAGCTTCCGGATGGAATTGCACGGAAAAAGCGGGCAGTTTTTTATGGCGCATGCCTTCAAGCGTGTTATCGTTCAAATTTATATGGGTTATTTCTATTTCTTTTTTGCTGAGCGTGTCTATATCTACGCAAAATCCGTGATTCTGCACGGTAATGGCGACTTTCCCGGTCTTGATATCTTTAACCGGGTGATTCCCTCCATGATGGCCGAATTTAAGCTTATAAGTCTTTGCGCCTAAAGCCTGTCCGAGCATCTGATGGCCGAGGCAAATGCCGAATACCGGGACTTCGCCGAGCAGTTCGCGCGTTGTCCCTACGACGTAAGAAACAGCGGCGGGATCCCCCGGTCCGTTGGAAAGCAGGACTCCGTCGGGTTTCATCTTTAATATTTTATCCGCCGGGGTATTCGCGGGCGCCACCACGACCTTACAACCACGCTGCGCCAATACCCTCAAGGTATTGAATTTTATTCCGCAGTCAAGCACCACCACTTTATATTTGCCGTTCCTGTTCCATTCGTAAGGGTTTGAGCAGGCCACTTCCTTTACCAGGTCTATGCCGATTAATCCGGCGGACTCCCTGGCTTTCTTTACCAGGCTCATCGGATCGCTGTCTTTGGTGGACAAAACCGCTTTCATCGCCCCGGACTGCCGTATCATAAGGGTAAGGGCGCGGGTATCGATACCTTCGATACCCAGGCAATTATTTTCCTCAAGATAGTCCCCAAGCGATTTTTGCGCGCGCCAGTTGCTGGCTACCTTGCTGTATTCTTTGACGACTAACCCTTCCGCAAACGGCTTACAGGATTCCACGTCTTCAAGGTTGACGCCGTAATTTCCTATCAAAGGATAAGTCATGGTTACGATCTGCCCCTTGTAGGAAGGATCGGTGACGATCTCCTGGTAACCGGCCATGCTGGTATTGAAAACGACCTCTCCGCATCTCTCTCCGCTCGCGCCGAAAGACCTGCCTTTGAAGATCGCTCCGTTTTCTAAAGCCAGTATCGCGTCCATAGGTAAAATTTCAATTCCCTGATTTCGATGCGCGCACTTTCAGTGCGGCTTTGATAAATTCCCTGAACAACGGGTGAGGTTTGTCAGGCTTGGATTTGAATTCCGGATGGAACTGCACTGCTAAAAAGAAAGGATGATTTTTAAGCTCGACTATCTCCACCAGGTCCCTCTTGGCGAATATGCCGGAGAATACCATTCCTTTTTTCTCCAGGGTTTGCTTGTATTTATTGTTAAATTCATACCTGTGGCGGTGGCGTTCCGAGATCAATTCCTTCTTGTAAACCTGGAAGGCAAGCGAATTCTTCTTCACCTTGCAAAGGCAGGCGCCCAGGCGCATTGTGCCGCCCATGTCCTTTACCTTATGCTGTTCTTCCAACAAGCTTATAACGGGATATTTCGTGTCTTTTTTGAATTCAGTGGAATTAGCGCCTTTTAAATTACAGGCATTCCGGGCAAACTCGATCACCGCGCATTGCATCCCCAGACAAAGCCCAAGATACGGGATCTTGTTTTCCCGTGCAAATTTAACGGCCTTTATCTTTCCCTCAATACCGCGGTAGCCGAAACCTCCCGGCACAAGCACCGCGGAGACATCCCGCAAAAGGCTTTCCCCGTGTTTTTCGATCTCTTCCGAATCCACTTTTTTTATTTCCACCTTCGCGTCATTGGCTATGCCCGCGTGGGCCAACGCTTCATATATGGATTTATAGGCGTCCTGTAATCCTATGTATTTGCCTACTATGGCGATCTCTACTTTATTCTTGGGATAAACCGCCCGGGCTACGACATCTTTTTCCCAGTCATTCAGGTCCGATGATTTACAGATCAGATTAAAATGGCTGAGTATTATTTCGTCCAAGATCTGGTTTTTAAACACCAAAGGTATCTGATAAATCGAATCCACGTCCTTGGCCTCGATAACAGATTCTTTCCTGACATTGCAGAATAAAGAGATTTTTTCTTTTATTTCTTCCGAAAGCGCCTTTTCCGTCCGGCATACCAATATATCCGGCTGGATGCCGATTTCCCTGAGCGTCCCTACGCTATGCTGCGTGGGTTTTGTCTTTATTTCCCCGGCGACTTTAATATACGGCACCAGCGTCAGATGGATATAAAGCACATTGTTCTGCCCCACGTCCAGCCTGAATTGGCGCGCGGCCTCCAAAAATGGAAGGCTTTCGATATCTCCGACGGTACCTCCGATCTCCACGATAACAATATCGGCCCTGGAGACTTCCGCCACTTTCTTTATCCGTTCTTTTATTTCTTCCGTAATATGCGGGATGACTTGTATAGTCTTACCCAGGTAATCTCCGCGCCGCTCCCTGTGGATAACGCTGTTATAGACCTGGCCGGTGGTAACATTGTTGAACTTGGTCATTTGCGCGCCGGTAAACCTCTCGTAATGGCCCAGGTCCAAATCAGTCTCCGCCCCGTCCTCGGTCACATAAACTTCTCCGTGCTGATAGGGATTCATCGTGCCCGGATCCACGTTGATATACGGGTCGAACTTCATAAGCGACACTTTAAGCCCGCGTGATTCCAGGATTTTCCCGATAGAAGCGGAAGTTATGCCTTTCCCAAGGCTTGATATTACCCCGCCCGTAACAAATATATATTTTGCCATATTTTAAAATTATAAAGGCGTTTTTAGAACCGACAGTCCGGCCTCAAAACGCCTTTGTTTATTGTTGGAGTCCTCTGCAGAACCTTATGTATAACTATACTATATTCTAGAAGCATGTCAAAATGTTTTAACCGCCTGCCACAACGCCAAAGTTATTTCTTCTTTTTCTTTTTCGTTTTGTTCTTATGAGCTGCACATGTTTTACACATACACACCTCCTTATTCATATTTTACTACTATTGCCAAACTATTCAACAAATTCTTTTTTCCTTTAGATGAAAGGCATGTATTCTTTGCCTTCCTTGATAGGGTTAAGGAAACGCTCTATCTTGAGGTCGTTTTTATGCTCCTTTAAATCCACCATTACCCCGTTATTTTCCGGATAAACTATCTCTACCTTAGGCAGGAATATATCGCTTTCGTTCTCCTCCCTTACCACCCCCACAGAGCCGTTGTCCAAACGCAGGAGAGTGCCTATCGGCCATACGCCGAATATCTTAAAAAACATATCCAGAAGCACCGGCTCAAAAGCCTTATTCCTGTCGTTCTTCATCAAAGCGTATATCGCGTCCGGGGAATAATCGTTTTTGTAGCTCCTCCTCTGAAAAAGCGCGTCATAAACATCGCAGATGGAAACAATAAGTGAGGCAACATGCGGCTCCTGGAAAAAAGACAATTTCGGGTAGCCTTTCAGGTCGAATTTTAAATGATGCTCGAATGCCACTACCACCGGCAGTATGCCCAGGGAATCCACGTATCTAAGCAGGATTTCCGAACCGACCGTAACATGGCTTTTTATCTTGGAGAATTCCTCGTCCGTCAACCTGTCCGGTTTCTGTATTATTTTACGCGAAATGTAGAGCTTGCCGATATCATGGAAGAGAGCGGCAGTGCCTATATCCAGGACATCGTCCCGAGTCAACCCGAGTTTAGCGGAAAAATACATGGAAAGTATCGAGACGTTAAGGATATGCGCGAAGGTCTGAAGGTCGTACCGTTTGACAGTGGTCAATTTCAGGAATTCCTTGTACTTGGTAGTCAGGTTCTCCATGACGTTTAATACGGTAAACCTTAAGTTTAACTGGTCAAGAGGCTGCTTATTGATCACGGCATCCACGGAATTATTGACCTGTTCCAGGTAATCGTTGTATAAGAACTCCGGGGTTTTTTCCGCGAACAACTCACCCCCCCCGCCCGCCCCCGCTCCGGACTTGAGAGCCTCTATCTTGCCTACTATTATATTTTTTACCCCCATTACAGCCAGGCATTCATGAGGCTCCTGTTTTATTTCATCTTTTCTTAAGGTAAGGAAGTGGAAAAACCTGCTCAACTCTTCCTTGGTAAGGGCGCGGTAGAAAATGATCTTCTCTATTTTCCTTTCCTTTAAATAACTTATAGTTGGTTTTGAAAGCCGGCTTAAATCGAAAAAGATCTCTTTTTCAAAAGCGAACTCCTCTCCCACAATACCTATGATCAATTCCGGCTTTTCCTTCAACGCTTCCTGAAGGCTCGTGTAGGTCTTGTCGAGGTATTTCTTAAACCTGGGATGTTCGACCGTGTAAAGTTTCGCTATCTGCAAAGTCGATATTATGTCCCTGAAAACTTCTTCAATTTTTTCCAGCATTAAAATTCCTCAAAACTTTCCTGGCCTTGTTTCTTACCTTCCAGTGCCAGACCAGCCATCTCCTGCCTAAAGCGGCCAATTGCGTTTTCGCGTCCTCCAGATTCAATTCTTCCACGATCTCGATATTTTCCAGGATGAACTCATTATTCCTGCCCCAGGGGTTCGGAGAAAGTAAAAGTTTATCCAGGGCTTCTTTTTTTAACGTTTTATCCCTCGCCAAAACGGAAAGCGCTTCTTTGCGCAGGGAAGTATCCTGCTGGCTTAAAACAGAGAATATGAATCTTTTGTCAAAAGCCTCTATGCCCTGCATGATCCTCAAAATATCCACCTTTATAATATTGTTGGCTACCGAAAATATATATTCAAGGATATCCAGGGCCAACGGGGAATCCACCCCTTCCAGGCTTTCAGAGAGCCGGGAAAGAAAATCCAGGTCCGTAGCCTTCTTGTCCAGTTCCTTGCGGAACAAAGGCAGTTCCCCGGGGAAGAATTTCAGGAACAATTTCAACACATAGGGATTGACTTTTCCCGCCCCAAAGATATTTTCGAGATAATAAGACAGGTCCTTCTGGCTCTTATGCAGCATATCCACGATGTATTCAAAATCAGCGAATTTCTCTTCCTCAAAAGCCATAACCTCTATGACGCTATAGACTTGTTTTTCCACATCTTCGAATATCTGGGAGATCGACGGGTCCTGGCCTTTCCTTTTTTTCGCGACTTCGAAGACGTAAGTCAGGTATTCCAGTTTCCCCTCTTTCACTATGCCTTCGAGCTCAGAGGCGATTTTCTCGGCTATGATGGCCAGCCTTTCCTTGTTGTTCTCATCGGCGAACAAATTAAGCAGGATACTCTGATAATTCACTTTCAATTGGTCGGAGCTGAAAAATATGCCCCTGTCTTTTTTGTTTTCGTTGAAGATAAAAGCGAGGGCGTTCCTGTAAATTTCGTAGATATAAGTCCCTTGGGTTACGGAAAACAGTTCCTTGATCCTTTTCCTCGCCTTTTCATTATCGATCACCGTTTCAACTTCCCTGGCTTTATGGTTCAGTGAAGAGGCGATCTCCTGGTGGCGGTTCTTATCCACGAGCACCGAAAACAATTTAAGGCTCATGGAATCAACATCGTCGCTTCCCAGCGCCTCCTCCCAGAGTGTTTCAGAAAATATTTCGTTGTTGAAATCTTTGAGCAGTTCTTTTATCTCTTCAAAACTGTATTTTTCGTTGATCTCCTTGTCTTTCAGGACTTTCTTAAGCATCCATTTAGCGCACATGTTGAATTTTTCCGGCTGGTTGGCTTTTATATAGGAGAAAAACTCTTTGATGTTCTTGCTCAACTCCGCGTCATCCAGTATGTCCTGGACCTTGAATTTGGCGAGTATCCGCTCAAAATTATCAGCGAGCTCAGCGACCCTTTGCGCGTCGCCCCGGCTTTTAGCGTCATTGAATAAATATATCCAGATGTCCCCGCCCTCGCTCCCGAGCTCTTTCAAAAGCGATGAATAATCGAGTTCCTCCACGCTTAAGTGGGGGGTCTTATGCATATCTATGATCCTGGTTATGCCTCCGGACCTTAAAATCTTCCTCGAGGAAAGCGCGATCCCGCCGAAAAAATAAACCAGCTCATCTACGCCGATCCCCGACTTTATCTCCAGGCTTTTCATTTTGCGCAGGTGGAAAATCTCGGCTATCTCTACAAAAACAGGGTCTTTCTCGATATGGCTCCCGCTTACATACACGGAATCGGAAGAAAAGTTCACTTTGACGGGATCTTGAAAAACAAGGAGGTCATCGATCTTTTTCTTGAACGCCTCCGCCGCCTTGATGAAATAAGGATGCTCTTTAGAGTAAGCAGTGGCGTTGTTAAAAGTAGCGCGCAACCCTTTTAAAAACTCAAACAGCGCTTCTTCTTTAGTCATCGAATCCCCGGGTTTTGAATTTTATATGCGGCACAATTTACTTATTTTACCCCCAAAATAAAAGTTATTCAATATAATATGCAGCATGTTGATATTTCATGTATTAGTAGTATAATAATTTTTAGCAGGGTTATTTAAAACAACCGAGGAAAATGGCGAAAAAACTCATACTTGGCGCAGGCATCCCGCAATTCATATTCAAGAACCTTTCCGAGCAATTCAGCCCAGAGATATTCGAATTCGTGAATTTCTCATCCGCGCAGGAATTGATCAAAAATATCAAGAAGTACAAAATAAACCTGATATTCGTTTATAATATGCTTCCGGATTTAAAAGACTGCCAGGAGCTTTGTATTGCCTTAAGGGCGCAAGCCGACACCGAAACGGTCCCTATCATTGTAATATCCCACATGGACAATAATCCCGAAGAAAAGATCAAAATGCTGCGGGGAGGCCTGATAGACATCTACGCGAGCTCGCTGGTAAGCACCGAGGAATTGGCGGCTTACGCGAATGTATTTTTGCAAAGGCAGGCGCTGGAAGAAGAACTGGAGATAAAGAATGAGATGCTGAGCAAGCTCTCCATTGTCGACGACCTGACCAAGCTTTACAACCGGCGCTACCTGACACAAAGGCTTGAAGAAGAGCTTAAAAGGATCAAAAGGTACGATTACCCCCTGTCCTGCCTCATGCTCGATATCGATCATTTTAAGAATATAAACGATTCCTTCGGCCACTCAAGCGGGGATATGGCGCTGGAAAAATTTTCTGATTTGATAAAAAAGACCCTGCGCACCATAGATATCTGCTGCCGTTACGGCGGCGAGGAAATCGTGGTGATCCTGCCTTTTACCAATTTTGAAGGCGCTTTTCACGCCGGAGAAAGGCTGCGCAAGAAAATAGAAGAGTTTAATTTTGGTACGGAAGAAAAACCCCTGAAGTTCACGGTCAGCGTAGGCCTGATTTGCGCCGACGGCAAGGATAACGCTACCGTAGATTCGCTTTTTAAGGCGCTGGACAAAAAACTCTACGAAGCGAAGAATTCCGGCAGGAACAAAACCTGCGGCGGATTATACAAGAATATCAAAATAAATCCGGATTAAGGCGAATACATATTGTATTCGTAAACATCCGCGACCATTTCCTCCTGCCCTTCCACCGGATACTCGCCTAAAGAACTCCAAGGATATTTCTCATCGAAAGGACGCCCGTAGGTCCCGGCATCGCTTGGCAGTAAGGCGGTTACCACATCATATGTGCCGGAAGCTATCCTGGCGATCGGGTAGGTTATCGCTTTGCAGATCCCCAACAAAACAGAAGTAAACCTGGTTTGATTGAAAGCCTTGTTTAATTGCGCGGGGACTTCAAGAGGGCTGCCTAATGAGTCCACAGTGCCTCTGGCAAACTTCTTTCCGATAGGGGCAAGGCCTTCTTTGAGAATGGAATATTGCTGGCCTTCCTCCCAGGCATACTGGCTGTCCAAAGGTATACCGATTCCATTATTATCCTTGTGATTAGGCAAGAGGCATGTTGCCAACTGCATAACGCCGGAAGCGGTCCTGCCGATACTGTGGCCTATACCCCTGAATATACCCAGGAAACCACCCACTAATTTATTTTTACCCTCTTCGCCAAAGCCATGTTTATAACCTTTTATGACCTGAAAAGGCAGCTCTAACCAGCCAAGAAGGGTATTGATGACCCCGTGTTTTGCCTTCTGGGCAGCACCCTGCAAATAATTCACTTCTTCCCCGAATACAGGCAACGTAATCAAAAAAGAGAAAAGAACCAAAACTATCAATATTTTCTTCATTTCCGCCCCCTTTTTTAATAATATTATAAAAGCTTTATAAATCCATATAACACTAAAATAATACCATTAAAAACGCGAACATTCAAATATTTTCGGTAATTACTTGATTTTGAGCTCGACTTCCATCAACAGGTTGATGATTTTCCTGTTTATAAGCTCGATTTTCTCAATATCTTTGGGCGGGATGGGCCGGCCGGTTTGTTTCACCTTAACTATCCTTCTGACCATGGCGTGAAGTTCCACGTGCACTTCTTCCAATTCTTGCATCTGCGGGATAGTGCCGTATTTGATCATTCCTTCGGAATACAGCCATTTTCCCAGGTCACAGTCTTCGTGAGAAAACGCTTCTATTTCGGTCAGAGTGCTCTGGCCGTTTAAATAAGCGCCCAGTTTCTTTTCCCAGGCCCTATGCTGGCTCTTTATCATGGCGAAATTAGCCGAACTCATTTAATCCTCCCGATAGCTTCTTATGTTCAACAACTTATTATTTTAATCCTCAAGAGCAGCCTGTCAAGGCGAAATTTATAAAACCGGCAAGTTGCTCTTTCCCATGAGGAATTTGTCTATACTGTGCGCGGCCCTTCTGCCTTCCGATATCGCCCAGACAATAAGGGACTGGCCTCTTCTGGCGTCCCCGGCAGAGAATATCCCTTTTACCGAAGACATGTAATCTTCGTCTGTTTTTATATTACCGCGGCTGTCAAATTCAACCTTTAATTCTTCCAGCAGCCCGCTGTGTTCGGCATGCAGAAAACCCATAGCCAGTATTACCAGGTCCGCTTCAATTTCAAATTCCGTACCGGGCAATTCCTGTATCACCGGGCACCCTTTATCGTCTTTAGCGTGCTTTACCTTTACGCAGGAAAGTTTTTTTACTTTCCCATTCTCTCCGGAAAACTTCCTGGTAGACACCGCCCACTCGCGCCTGCCGCCCTCTTCGTGGCTCGTGGAAGTCTTGAGGAGCATCGGGTATTTCGGCCAAGGCATATTCGGGGTGCGGCATTCAGGAGGAGCGGGAAAAAGCTCGATCTGGACTACGCAGTCCGCTCCCTGGCGGTGCGCTACCCCCACGCAGTCAGCTCCGGTATCTCCTCCTCCGATAACCACGACCTTCTTGCCCCGGGCGTCCATCAGCTGATCAACGGATATTTTTTCGCCGTTTATCCTTTTGTTGGATTGAATCAGGTATTCCATGGCGAAATAAATACCCTTCAGTTCTCTTCCTTCTATCTTTAAGTCCCGCGGATGGCGGCTGCCAACTGCAAGGCAGACAGCATCAAATTCTTTCTTTAATTGCTTAACTTCATTGTTTTCAAGCAGATTAATCCCGGTTTTAAACTCTACTCCCTCTTTACGTAACAGGTCTATTCTGCGGTCAATCAACTTTTTTTCCAGCTTGAAATCGGGGATACCGTAGCGCAGGATCCCGCCCAGCAAATCATCCTTCTCAAAAACAGTGACTTTATGCCCCGCCTTGTTAAGCTGGTCAGCGCAGGATAAACCGGCAGGCCCTGAACCGATAACGGCGGCTTTCTTGCCTGTGCGTTTCTTGGGGGGGCGGGGTTTCATATAACCCTGTTTAAACGCCTGTTCTATGATCGCCAGTTCGTTTTCTCTTATGGTCACAGGATCATCGTTTATGCCCAGGACGCAGGCGTATTCGCAGGGAGCCGGACAGATCCTTCCGGTAATTTCCGGCAGATTATTTGTTGCCGTAAGCAATGTTATCGCTTTCTCCCACTGCCCGTGGAAGACCGCGTCGTTCCAATCAGGTATATAATTGCCCACAGGGCAGCCCCAATGGCAAAAAGGGACACCGCAATCCATGCAGCGTGAAGCCTGCTCTTTGGAATGTTCTTCTGAGCGCAAAACAGCGACTTCCTTAAAATCTTTTACGCGCTCGCATACCGGGCGGTATGCGGCTTTCTGCCGTTTAACTTTTAAGAAGCCTTTTATGTCACCCATATCATCCCTCTTTTATCCGTCGGACACTTCCGCCAGGCTCAATTTTGCCGCCATTTTCTTTTCTTCAAGTATGCGTTTGAACTCCTTAGGCATGACCTTGACGAATTTTTTTACCCTGGCGGTAAAATCATCCAAAAATTCTTTGGCGGGCAGGCTTTGCGTGTACCTGAAATGGTTGGCGATCAAATTATTGATCGTTGCCTCGTCTTCCGCATTGGTTTTTTCCAATTCCACCATTTCCAGATTGCACTTTTTATGGAAATCACCGGACGCGTCAAAAACATAGGCGATCCCCCCGGACATCCCTGCCCCGAAATTCCTGCCGGTTTTACCAAGCACCACAACTCTGCCTCCGGTCATATATTCGCAGCCATGGTCTCCGACGCCTTCTACAACCGCCTGCAGCCCGGAGTTCCTGATGCAGAACCTCTCTCCGGCCACGCCACGGATATAAGCCTCCCCGCAAATTGCGCCGTAGAAAGTAGTATTGCCGATAAGAATATTTTCCTGCG